>CALINZ010000275.1 GCA_938045085.1 uncultured Collinsella sp.
CGCCGACATCGGCGTGGGCATGGGCATCACCGGCACCGACGTCACCAAGAACGTGGCGGACATGGTGCTGTCCGACGACAACTTCGCCACCATCGTCTCCGCCGTAGGCGAGGGCCGCCAGATCTATGACAACATCCGCAAGGCCATCCAGTTCCTGCTGGCCAGCAACATGAGTGAGGTGCTGGGCGTGTTCTTCGCCACCCTGCTGGGCTTCACCCTGCTCAACCCCGTGCATCTGCTGTTCATCAATCTCATCACCGACTGCTTCCCCGCGCTGGCGCTGGGACTGGAGAAGGCGGAGCCGGACACCATGACCCGCCCGCCCCGCAACAGCCGCGACGGTATTTTTGCCGGCGGTGTGGGCTTTGACATCGCCTATCAGGGTGTGCTCATCACCCTCATCACTCTGACCTCCTACATCATCGGCCACTGCATGGAGGTGGGGTACTTCGAGATGCCCAAGGGCATCTCCGACGACGGCATGACCATGGCTTTCCTGACCATGAGTATGTGCGAGATCTTCCACAGCTTCAATATGCGCTCCCAGCGCAAGAGCGTGTTCTCCCTGCCCAGCCATAACAAGGTGCTGTGGGGCGCTATGCTGGGCTCGCTGATGCTGACCACCGCCGTGCTGGAGATCCCCGTGCTGGCCAACGCCTTCGGCTTCACCCCCGTGAGCTGGACGGAGTACGGCATCGCGCTGGCGCTGGCCATTCTGGTCATCCCCATCGTGGAGCTGGTAAAGCTGTGCCAACGCCGTGCCGCGGAAGGCGCGGAAATAAGCGAAAAAAGAAGACCCTGTACAGGGTCTTCTTTTTTATGTTCAGCTTCAGCGGGCGTTGTAGGCGGCAATGCCCTTGGCCAGCAGGTCCATGGCGCGCTCACGAGCTTCCTCCTTGGACACGCCCAGCACATCGACCGGTCCCAGCATGACGTTCTGCAGTACGGTCATATGTGCGAACAGGTTGAACTGCTGAAACACCATGCCCAGCTCGGCGCGCATGCGGGCAAGATCCTTGCCTTCCTGCGGCAGGGGCTCACCCTCGATGAGGATCTCGCCCGAGTCGATGGTTTCCAGGCGATTGATGGTTCGGCACATGGTCGACTTGCCCGAGCCCGAGGGTCCGATCACAACGACGACCTCGCCGCGGTCGACCGAGAGATTGATGTCGTTGAGAACGTGCAGATCGCCGTAGTGCTTATCGACGTGCCTGAGCTCGATCAGCGGCTGATTGCCGGTGGAAGAGGTGCTCTGTGCCATGGTGCTCGGCTCCTTATGACTCGAAATGGTAAAGCGTTAGCGGATGATGGTCGCGCCGGTCTTGTGCGAAACGTAGACAGCGGCCTTGTTAATCGCGACGTTGATGAGGATGTAGATGACCGCGATCACCAGGTAGACCGACACGAGGGCGTCGTAGTTGGTAATGAGCACGCGGGCGTTTTGCATGAGGTCGGGGTAGCTCACCACATAGGCGACGGTGGTGTCTTTGACTACGACCACGAGCTGCGAAATCAACGACGGGATAATAAACCGAATCGCCTGCGGCAACACGATTTTAAAGGTGATTTTGGCCTTGGAGAGACCGAGCGCCTGGGCGGCCTCAACCTGCCCGCGCGGTACGGCGTTGACGCCGGCGCGGAAAATCTCGGCCAGCACGCCGGCAGCAGCGAGCGCGACGGGAAGCGTGAGCATCCAAAACGACGGCAGCGCAATTTTGTACTGGGGCAGCACCAAAAAGAAGAAGTAGATGAACAGCAGGCTCGGTACGCCACGGAAGAAATCGGTGAGCACGCGGCAAACCAGTTGGAGCGGCTTAATGTCGCTGGTGCGGCCGAGCATAAGGGCTAAGCCCAGCACCAGTGCGATGGCGCCAGCGGTGAGTGCGACTTTAACAGTGCCCTCAAAGCCGGCAAGCAGGAACTTCCAGGTGGTGAGGTGCGTAAAGAAATACCAATAGTGGACCGAAAGCTGGCCGGTCACATAGAAGCGCTGCAGTACCAGGATGGCGAGCGCGGCGACAGCAACAAGCGAGATGGCGGTGCCGATGCGAATCTTGGCGCGCATCTTGGGGCCGGGAGCCTCGTAGAGCGCATCGCGCATGGTGAGCGCGGAGGTGGAGTGCTTGCTCATCGGAGGATCCTCACCTTCTTATCGATATAGTTGCCAATGTGGCTCACCACGAAGGCTGTGCCCAGGTAGCCGAGCGCCGAGATAAAGAACGCGGCGACGCCGCCGAGCGAGCGCGTGTTGATATAGCTCACCACGCCGGTGAGCTCTTGCGGCTTAAGCGGCACCTGGCTGCCCAAGGCGGTAGTGAGCATGACGGCGATAAAGAGGTTAGTCATGGGCAGCACACTCGAGCGCAGTGCCTGCGGAATCACGATCTTGGCGAGGATGCGGCTGAAGCTCATGCCGAGCGAACGTGCGGCTTCCACCTGACCGACGCCGAC
This sequence comes from uncultured Collinsella sp., assembly GCA_938045085.1. Classification (GTDB taxonomy): domain Bacteria; phylum Actinomycetota; class Coriobacteriia; order Coriobacteriales; family Coriobacteriaceae; genus Collinsella. The sequence goes on from CALINZ010000275.1 coordinate 2,452, forward strand.
GGTATTGATGCCGCTCATAAAGTTCTCGGAGCCAAAGGCCGAGCCCAAAAGGACCGTGGCGACGATAACGCAGGTGCGGTAGGGCAGGACGACCTTGAGCGGCGGCAGCGCATAGACGACGATGATGAGCAGCGCAATGCCGGGGATGTTACGGAAGACCTGGACATACAGGTCGCCAAAGACGCGCAGCGGCTTGAGCGGCGACACGCGCATCACGGTGACGGCAACGGCCAGCACCATGGCGATGGCAAACGACTCAAGTGTCATGCCCCAGGTTGCTAGCAGGGCGTCGATATAGTTCTGGCCATAGAGCGACCAGAGCTCGGAGAGACTCATGCGGACCTCCTGCCGGTAAGGAAAGGGGCTCCCGTGTGTACGGAAGCCCCGACAACTCAGTGAGGAAACAGTTTACCGCAATAAAGCGCATCATGCGTTTCCGTATGGTTTCGTTGCGGCTGTTACCAGGCTCGCTGCCTAGGCGCCGATCTCGGGCAGCTCGGGAACATTGGTGTCGCCCGTACGGTCGCCGATGCAGATCTGCCACAGCTCAGTCCAGGTGCCGTCGTCCTCGATCTTCTTAAGGAAGTCGTTGACAAAGGCGACGCCGTCGGAATCGAGCGGTAGACCGATGCCATAGGGCTCCTTGCTGCCGAAGGGCTTGCCGGCGATCTTGTATTTACCGGGCTCGCGGACCAGGGCGCTCTGCTGCATGTTGTTATCGATGACGTAGGCGTCAACGCGGCCCTGCTGGAGTGCCTGGCGGGCTTCCTCGTCGGTCTTGAACTCCTGCTGGCTGGCCTTGGGGGCGAACTCCTCCAGGATGGCGGGACCGTTGGAGCCGGACTGGACGGCTCTTGATGTCGTCGTTATCGGCGAGCACCAGGATGGCCTGCTGGGTGTAGTAGTAGGGACCGGCAAAGGAGACGAGCTTCTTGCGCTCGTCAGTGATGGTGTAGGTGGCAAAGACGGCATCGACCTGGCCGTTCTGCAGGACGGACTCGCGCGTGTCCGAGGTCACCTGGGTGATCTCGACCTTGTTCTCGCCCAGGATGTAGTTGGACAGAAGCTGCGCGATGCCAGCATCGAAGCCGCGGGTCTGACCGTCTTTCTCGTTGAGGAGGGAGAAGAGCGTGGAGGTCTGAACGCCACCGATCTTAAAGACGCCGGCGTCCTTGATGGCCGTCGCCCAGGTGCTGGCGGCGATGGCGTCGTCATCGGCCTTGGGGCCGTTGTCGACGAGCTTGTCGAATGCCTTAGCGTCGAGCGTGGTGGAAGCCTCGGTATCCTCGGAGCCCTTGGAGGAGCCGGCGGCGGAACCCTTGTCGGCCTCGGCGCTGGTGTCGGAGCAGCCGGCAAGACCAAGGCCGGCGACGGTTGCGAAGGTGGCGGCAACGAAGCCGCGGCGGTCGAGAACGACCTGCTGGGAGAGGTTCTTGCTCATGGTAGAACACCTTTCTCAATAAAATCCCTAGCGGTTGAGTAGAGTTATACCCTATCGCGCTCAAATGGGTCAACACGAAATAACTCAGAAACATACTTACCTTATGGGTAATTCTACCTACCAAAAAGGGACAGGCACCTTTGTGGTGGTTCTTGCAGATGTGACGGCCTGCCTCGCTGCTTTGTCTCAATCTGTAACAGGTAGACGAGGAAATGGGTTCTAACTGTTACAGATTGAGATTTTCTCTTCAGGGGAATTTGAATGTCTCAATCTGTAACAGTTAGACGGGAATTCGGGCTCTAGATGTTACAGATTGAGATAATCGCGTCGCGAAAATTAAAACCTCCGCAGGGATGCTTCCCTTGCGGAGGTTTTCTTACTCGTTGAGTAGCCTTACGGCTTCGGCGGCCATGTTCTCGACCGTCATGCCGTTCTGAGCGAGCAGCTCGTTGGGGTCGTAGCGGTCGGGGAAGCCCTTGGCGATGCCGAAGGTGCGCGTGCGCACGGGCGTGCAGGCCAGGTAGCACGCCACGCGCTCGCCCCAGCCGCCGTCCAAGATGCCGTCCTCGAGGGTGACGACGACGCGATGCTCGGCGGCAAGGCTGTCGAGGAACTCGCGGTCGAGCTCGGTTGCGAAGCGCGGGTTGACGAGCGTGGCTTCGATACCGTACTCGGCGGCCAAGCGGTTTGCCACACGCTCGCCTAGCTCAAAGAAATCGCCGAGCGCGAGCACGGCAACGTCGCGGCCCTGGCGCACCACGTTGTAGCGAACGGCGCTGTAGTCGGTGTCCTCGGCGGGCGCCAAATCGGGGCGGCTAACCAGGCCAATGCCCGGTACGCGGATCGCCACGGGATGCTCGCGGTGGTCGAGCGACCAGCTCAGCATGGACAGGTATTCCTCCATGCAGGCCGGCGCCAAGTAGCGCATGTTGGGAAGAGCGCCCAGCATGGAAATATCAAAGAACGAGAGGTGCGTCTCGGATGTGGTGCCAAAGATCGACGCGCCAAACACCAAGATGGTTGCGGGGGCATCGTTGAGGCACAGGTCGTGCCACAGCTCGTCGTAGGCGCGCTGCAAAAACGTGCCGTACACACCAAAGACTGGCTTGGCGCCCGAGCGTGCAAGCGCGGTGGCAAAGGTCACAGCGTGCTCCTCGGCAATGCCCACATCGACGAACTGTTTGCCGGCGGCAGCGCGAAGCTCGGGTGTAAAGCCCATAATGTAGGGCGTGGCGGCCGTGATGCCCACGACCTGCGGATCGCGCTCGATGGCGGCGCTGAGCGCCTCGCCCGTAATGTCGGCATAGGTGCGCGGTGCAGGCTCGCTCGGATGGCCCGGGCAGAGCTTGCGCCCAGTCGCCATGTCAAACGGACCCACGTGGTGCCAGCGTTCCGGGTCGCTCTGGGCTGGCTCAAAGCCCTTGCCCTTGGCGGTGGAGACGTGCAGCACGATGGGGTGATCGATATTGCGCAGTTCCTGCAACGCGTCGACGAGGGCCAACACATCGTTACCGGCGTCCAGATAGCGGTAGTCGAGCCCCATCGCGCGGAAAACGTTGCGCTCACAGGCACCGTTGCTGGCGCGCAGCTCGGCCAGATTGCGATACAGGCCGCCATGGTTCTCGGCAATGGACTGGTCGTTATCGTTGACGATGATGATCAGGTTGCTATCGAGTTCGGCGGCATTGTTAAAGCCCTCAAACGCCAGGCCGCCCGAAAGCGAGCCGTCGCCAATGATGGTGATGACGTTATACGTGTCGCCCGCCAGGTCACGCGCGTGGGCAAGGCCGCAGCCCAGGCTCACCGACGTGGAGGTATGGCCCATGGCGAACAGGTCGTGCTCGGACTCGTTGGGATTGGCAAAGCCAGAAGCCTCACCATAACGTTCCGGATTGATATAGGTGTACGCGCGCCCGGTCAGCGCCTTGTGGGCGTAGGTCTGGTGCGAAACGTCAAAGACAATTTTGTCGGTGGGGGAGTTAAACACGCGATGAAGCGCAACCGTAAGCTCAACGACGCCCAAGTTGGGGGCAACGTGCCCGCCGACGGCGGCGGAGCTTTCGAGGATGGCGTGGCGGATCTCGCCGCAGAGCAGCGGAAGCTCGGCGCGGTCGAGAGCCTTGACGTCCTCGGGCGTTGTCGTTTGCGTAAGCAGCATCGTTGTGGGTTACTCCATGCGAATCGAGCGCCGGCACTCCCTCGGCCGGCACAATTGCACAAAACAGTCTCGCACATTTTGGCGTTTGATATGTGACGGCGGCGCGGTAATTCGCCAACTGGTGGGGCAAAACGTTTTGTCCGATGCCATACTGGTAGATTCGATGATGATTTTATTCCATGCGTACAGGCCGTGGCTTGTCGCCGCGGGCCGCTGGAAGGAGGCAGCATGTCCGATACCGTTCGTGCCGAGAAAATCGCGCGCGAGGTTGACTATGCCGCCCGTCAGCTCGCCCAGGCGGGCCGCTTGGACCTGACGCACGGGTTTATCCAGCATGGTGATGTGACGGTCTATGCACATGTGACCTCGGTGGCGCGGGCAAGTCTGTCCTTTGCCGAGCGCCTGGGCCGTGTCGGTGTCTCGGTCGACCGCGCCTCGTTGCTGCGCGGGGCCCTGCTGCACGATTACTTTCTCTATGACTGGCACGATCCCGACCCAAGCCATCGGCTGCATGGCTTTCGCCACCCGTTTTTTGCCCTGGCGCGAGCCGAAGAGGATTTTGAGCTGACGTCTCGTGAGCGGAATATTATCGTGCGCCATATGTTTCCGCTGGTGCCGGTGCCGCCGACGTGTCGTGAGGCATGGATTGTATGCCTGGCGGATAAATGGTGTGCTCTGCGCGAGACGATCGCCGGCCGTCTGCCGCGCAAGGACGAGGCAGACGATGGCGTGAGTGACGAATCGAGCGAAAAGAGGAGAGGGTAGACGGTGGGGACCGCGATCGACATGGCATTTGACGGCGCGACGCTTGCCGCCTGTCCGCTCTCGGCGCTGGTGCTCTCGTTTGCCTTCTACGGTTTCTGCGGCTGGGCATGGGAATCGACAGTCTGCGCCATGCTCAACCACGGGCGCTTTGCCAACAGCGGCTTTTTGCTGGGACCGTGCTGCCCCATCTATGGCGCGGGCGGCATTGCCTGCTGGCTGCTGTTGCGCGGAATTCCTGACGCGTCGAGCCAGTTTGTCGCGGCAGCGCTCGTATGCAGCGTGATTGAGTACAGCGTGGGCGTGCTGCTGGAAAAAACAACAGGCGCTCGCTTTTGGGACTATTCTCACCTGCCGTTTAACCTGCACGGACGCATCTGTCTGTACTGGGCCTGCGCGTTTGGCCTGGGTGCGCTGTGCATTTGCCGTTTAGTGGAGCCGGCATTGCTGGGGCTGCTTGGCCATCTGCCGGTGCTGATTGTGCGGCTGTCCGCCTTTATCGTCGCGGTCGCGATGATGGTCGACGCAGTGTGCTCGTTGGCGAGCTGGCGGCGTCTGTCCGATCAGCTGGAGCGCGTGCGCGCCGACCTTGCCGACCGCATCAACGAGTCGCTTGCCGATGCGTCCGACTCCATGCTCGAACGTATTCCCGATTCGGCGATCGACTCGGTGGCACAGACGCATATCCGCAGCCGTGCCGTTAACGCGTGGCTGGCGGAGCTGGGCGATGCGACGCTCGATGCCCTTCGTGAGAAGGCTTCGATGCCGACGTTTATCTCGGATGGTGCTCGCGGCCTGGCGCTCGCTGCCCGCCGCGTGGCCGATGCCGCGCCGAGCATGCCGCGTCCGTCGCTCAGTCGTCGCCTTGCCGGCAAGCGTATGAGCCGTCCGGTGCCGAGCGTGTCACTCAGCCGCCGCGACCTACGCTTTTTCAATGCCTTCCCGCGCTTGCGTATCAACCGCTACGAGGGCGTCATCCGAGCTACCGACCTCCGCGACCGAGCCCGCGAGCTGTTCCGCCACTAGCCGGGACGGGCGCGCTCACGGCTTCCTTGCTCGCGTATTTCCCGTTGGTTTCGCGCCCGTTGCCGCGCCGTTTCCAAGATTGCGGCATCGTTTCCATTTGACAACGCAGCGTTTAACAACGCCGTATCTGGTCTACACCAGTTGCCCCTCGGCCGCATTATGGGCGCCGACAACGTTCATGCGACCAAGGGGGACGAATGTACGATACGGGATCGACAACGTTTATGCTCATCTGCACCATGCTCGTGTTTTTAATGACACCGGGTCTGGCGTTTTTCTATGGTGGCCTGTCCAGGCGCAAAAATGTCATCAACACCATGCTCATGTGCTTTGGCGCCATTGGTCTGGTTGGTGTGCTGTGGATTGTTGCCGGCTGGTCGCTGGCCTACGGCGGCGACGGTTCCAGCCCGTTTATTGGAGGCCTTGACCAGCTGCTGTGCCTGCCGGTGCTCAACCAGGTGCTGCAGGCGGCCGAGGGCAATGCTGCGGATGGCGTCGTCTACCCTCAGATCATCAACATCGCCTTCCAGATGGCGTTTGCCATGATCACGGCCGCTATCGTCACGGGTAGCCTGGCAGGTCGCGTTAAGTTTGGCGCTATGGCAGCTTTTCTGGGCATTTGGCTGCTCGTGGTCTATGCGCCGCTTGCCCACATGGTTTGGGGCGGCGATGGCTCCTTTATCGGTGACATTATCGGCGCACTCGACTTTGCCGGCGGCGACGTGGTGCACATTTCGTCCGGTTTTACCGGCCTGATCCTTTGCTTAATGCTAGGCCGTCGTCGTGGCTTTGGCATGGTGAGCTACCGTCCACATAACGTGCCGTTTGTGGCGTTGGGCGCCGGCCTGCTTTGGTTTGGCTGGTTTGGCTTTAACGGCGGCAGCGAGTTTAAGGCCGACGCCGTGGCGGCGCTCGCCATCCTCAACACCGTGACGGCTAGCGCGGCGGGCATGGTCTCGTGGCTTGCCGTCGAGCGCGTGCACACCGGTCGCCCCACGCTGGTGGGCGCCAGCACCGGTCTGGTTGCGGGCCTTGTGGTGGTCACGCCCGGCGCGGGCTTTGTCGAGCCGTGGGCAGCGCTGGTCATGGGCCTGATCGTCTCTCCCGTCTGCTACCTGGCCATCAGCCATCTTAAGACCAAATTTGGCTACGATGACGCGCTCGACGCGTTCGGTTGCCACGGCATTGGCGGCATCCTGGGCGGCGTACTCACGGGCCTGTTCTGTGTGCCGGAGCTCTCGTGGACCGGTAAGGGTGGCCTGTTCTACACGGGCGACGTTTCGCTGCTCATCTCGCAGATTTTGGGCATTGTGGTGACGGTCGCTATTGTACTGGTGCTCGACTTGGTGATCGCCGCGGTGGTCAAGGCACTGTTCCACGGCAGCCTGCGCGTGGACGAGGCCGACGAGGCGCTGGGCCTGGATGCGAGTCAGCACGGCGAGAGCGCATATCCCTCCTTCTCGGGACTTGACTAGCGGCTTCCCCAGGCACCGCACTTTGGGTTTCAAACCGTCGCTTGCGTACAAAAGTACGCGGCGCTCCTCTTTCAACCCAATCTGCGGCACCTGGGAAACCCGCGTCTCATGTAAAGGGATACGTTGATTATTGAGAGGAATTCATTATGAAAAAGATCACGGCTATCGTGCGCCAGGAAAAGCTTGAGGTTCTTAAAGATGCGCTGTTTGCTGCCGATGTTCGCGGCATGACTATCAACCAGGTGCAGGGCTGCGGTGCACAGCATGGCTGGAAGGAATACGTGCGCGGCAACGAGTTGCTTGTCAACACGATTCCTAAGGTGCAGTTCACGCTCATTTGCGCCGACGAGCACGTCGACGGCATTGTCGACATCATCTGCAGCGCCGCCCGGTTGATCTGCTGGATTTCCAGCTTTTCATTGAGCAGGATAAAGCCATTCGGTGAATTATTGACGATATTTCCGGTAAAGCTCTCGGCCCGCTCTTTC
>CALINZ010000276.1 GCA_938045085.1 uncultured Collinsella sp.
CTTCGTTAAACGGGCGCTAGGGCGTCACCCTTACACCAACATTTTCGACGCGATCAAGTTTTCGCCCATAGCAACATAGAAGCACTGAATTATGATGAGCTTGTTAGGCGACTTCCTTTAACTTTCAGCGAAATTCAAAAACTAATCGACTTCGCACTCGATCTAACAATCGAATTATTCGCCAAAATTACTGGTATTGAAAAAGATCGATTGCCCAAGAACTACAACGATATACAAGGCCTCCTAAAATATGCGGAGGTTGGCATGGAGGCTGTTGAGCAGCATTTGGTTAATCTAAAGGATTCAAGCGCCTGCAAGTAGTTAAGCATGCGGGCGCTTGAATCTGAAGACGATCCTTGACATAAAGTCCGACTTTCGCACAATGACGGTTTTCCATGCCAAAAAGACACTGAAGTGTGAGGTGGTTCAAATCTCAGTAATACAAATAATCAGCAGTTCAGGTCTTATGGGAATAATTCAATTCGCATCACGTTGCATCTAAGCGGCTGTTTATACTTGGATATAAACACTAAGGAGGCAGCAATGCTTTGGAGCTATGTTCAGCTAGATGACGGCACTCAGTTTGCCTACTCAGAAACACGAGACGACGGGACCGTTCGCGTAGCCGTCGAGCGCCCGGTTGATTTTGGTTTTGACCATGCAGAATGCTTTCTACCTGCGGTCAAATGGTTTAACGTCGAAGGATTTTCTACTGACGATTTGGATTTTTTGACCGAGTTCGTTAGATCAAACGCTCCGTTTATCTTCGAGCTTGCAGAACGGCAAAAAGCTGGACCGGCGGTGGCATAATGCCTCGAATTCTTGTTTTTGGACAGTATGTTCTGTTCTTTTGGATCGCGGAAAACGGAGAACCCGTTCACATCCATGTAGGGGTAAAGAGGGCGGCAGCTAATTCGACTAAGTTTTGGCTCACTAAAAATGGCGGATGCACAGTTGCGAACAACGAGAGCAAGATTCCGGCTAAGGATCTCAGGGATCTTTCAAAACTAATCACCATGAACCATCGATACATTTGTGCCAAGTGGCGCGAAACCTTTGGTGATGATTCCCTGACATTCTATTGCTAAACCGCAATTGAGCCATGATTACGCTTGTCAACTCATGATTGCCGATGTTGACGGGCGGGACCTTCCTGTTACGCCGCTAGTGCTCCAATCGTACTTTCCGATAGCCCGGAACCCAAAGACAACCAGCACTACGCCTGGATCCAGGACCTTGTTTCCGGAAACCGCACGCGAGCAGAACTCGCCGACGAGCTGCGCCGCAATTGCGTTGTGTGTCTCGACGGTGCGTCGCACGTATAAAATCTAAGCATCCAAACTCTAACTATGAAATGGAATGGACGCCACATGGAGATCCCAAGCACCCTGTGCAGCAATGTGTACGACTTCGCGTTTTGCCCCGAGCCCTGCTACGACCGCCTGGTCGACCTCGCCGACCCCGAGGACTGGGGTCCCGGCAACCGCATCCTCAAAACTACCTGTCGTTCTCATTTAGCCGCGCGGTGTTCTTGACCGAGCGTGACGTGGACCAGACCGCGCCGTCCAACCTGCCGCTGGTGTTCGACGACGACCGCTGCCTATTCAACACCGGCCTGTACACGCGCCGCTACGAGACCATCTATGGCCTGTTTGAGCCCAATACCAAGCCCGATGCGCGCCAGCGCTGGTTTTTGAAGGGCTTCTTTAAGGAGAGCGACCCTATGCTGGTCTCGTTTGAGTACCTGCCGTGCCGTGTGCGCTTTGCCGAGGACCCCTCCGAGCTGGTCTTTGACTACCGACTGCCCATCCGCTCCAACATCGACCACATTCTGGGCGACGAGGAGAACCTTACGCGCATCCCCGCCAGCCTGATGGGGGAGGACAACTCGCTGCTGCTGCGCCGCGCTTTTGAGGGCGCCGTCGTCGAGGCCGCCCGCCGCGCCGCCGCAAACTACACGCTCGCTGTGCCGCAGTTCTACGGCGGCCGGATCCAGCTGCTCTTGCCGCTATGCCTTACCGGAGACAAGCCCGAGCTAGCGCTGACCATCCAGCGCGAGGACGGCTTCTACGCCGCGCGCACCTGCCTCACACTCGATATGGCCTACAACAACGCGCGACTTATTTGCCGCCCCGAGACTTCGTGGATAAAGCGGTAAATGGTTGTTTAGCTGCGGTTTTTCCGATTGCTTTGGTTGTTTCGGCTTGGCTAGCACCCACGAATTTAAAATAGGGGGCAAAAAGTTCTTGGTAAACCACGCACGGCTATGTTAGTATCTCTTTTGCCGAAAGGCGACGGGCGATTGGCTCAGGGGTAGAGCATATCCTTCACACGGATGGGGTCACAAGTTCGAATCTTGTATCGCCCACCATCAAAAGCGCAGGTCAGAGGTGTTAAGCCTCTGGCCTTTTTCTTTTTGATACCAAGGCCGACACCAAAATCGACTCGAAGTCGTATAAGGCGTCTTTTTTATCGCGCCCTTTTTTGACGCCATTGCATGTTTTGTATAAAACACATCCGTATTTTCAGCGAACTCCCCATGTGATTCGAGCGCAAATGTGGAGACAGGGACCGCATGCCCAGAGCGCCTTCCAGCGGATTTCTATCACACGACGGTTTTTCGGCAGAACTCGTCAAGCTTTTGGTCAGCGTTTGGTCAGCTTCCGGTACTTACCCGCATGATGCCCCAGTAGATAATCGTCCACGACCACAACCGCATGGCCTACGGCCGATACCAGGGGAGGCGCAAATGGACGAAATCGTCTGCGCAAACACTGCATTCCGCTATTGGCGCTGCCCACCGCAGGTGCGCAATCTCTACCCGCGCCTGCCCAACTCCGAAGACGGCTGGCGAGCTCTATCCCAAGCCCCTTTTGTAACCGAAGTCCTCAAGACCCCGATTATCGCTGTTGCTTCGCCAGGTTGTTGTAATCACCACTCGGGATTGCGCTCTACTATTCGCTGGGAAGGGGCATCGGATGCCGGCACAACAATCGACACTAATTTAGGCTTTAGTGTCACCAATCCGCTTAACACGTTATTTACTATGACACGCTTTGTGTCCCAAATAGATCTCGTACTGGCTATGTACGAACTTTGCGGTTGGTTTTCTGTTTTCGAGCCGGCCCCCGCTGCCGAAATGCAGCTAAAAATGGCGGTAGAGGAGAATCGCAATTCCAGCACGCAAAATTTGTTCGAACTTGGAGAGGGCGAAGACGAGGTTCCTTGGAAACGAGTTTATGCCCGCGCAACCGTTAAGGACCCAGAAAATGATAGCCAAACGAGCAAGCGTGAAGATGGAAGAGAGGTTACGAAACTCAAAGGTACTTCTCTTTGGATGAGAAAGCCGCTCATCGAACTGAGCGACCTGCATCGTTTCGCCGACAAGGTCAAAAGTCAAATGTGGGGAAAGCAGTTTTATGATGCCGCTCAGCGGGTTATCGGCATTGCTGCGTCTCCGCTCGAGGTCGCTGGGGTCCTGCTTCTAAGTCGTTCTCGACGTCTAGGTGGTGCAGGATTCAGATACGTGTACCTCAACGATTTAACCCCTCTATCCATGGCGGCCCAAAGCATCGCAGGCCAAAAGGTCTGCTACGGCGACATCGTGATCGTAAACCCAATCCTAATGAAGGCAGTAATTATCGAGATCCAAGGTGAAGTCATCCATGGCTCAGGCGCGGTACTTGATCACGATGCGGAGCGCATGACTGCGCTCCAGAGCATGGGTTTCGATGTATTCCTGGTGACTCACGATATGCTCAACGATTCAAAGCAGCTAGACACCATAGTCAGAAGTGTCTGCGACCGTTTAGGGATTCGCTATAAAGCCAAAACTGAAGCAATGAAATCCGCCGAGACGCGACTGCGAGCAAATGTTTTGTGCAACTGGTTGGAAATCGGAATTAGCCGGCGACAAGGCGCTAGAACTACCTAGTTTGCCTGTTAGTGAATTAATGTCATTTCAAAACTATGTCGGATTACGGGGCTGGACCCGGACCGGCCGTCCATGCCCTGCATTTCACGGAATGCGCAAGCCGTCTAACTGCGGTTTTGATTTTACCGATGACGGCATGCTCGGGGGGTTCCCGGCCCGGCCCCGTAAACCGGCATGGTTTTGAAATCGCCGGGTCGGCGGGAGCGCGATCGGCCCCGGTAACGGGCCTGGCGCCGGCAGGACGGCCGTTGGGCGGATGGCGGCCCGTGGGGTGGAAGCGAAAACCGGCGAGCGGCGGAACCCGAGATGCCCTGGGGGCGCCGGGGAGGAGGGCGGCGGCAGCGCCGCCCTCCCGCGGGGCGCGCCCCGCGGACTTAGTCGGGCATCGCGGGCCCATCGCTCTCGAGTCCGTCCCGCATCCGCGCCGCCGCCCCAGGAAAGTTTTTCCAAAATTGTCCTTGCATCGGCGGGGGAGTTCCCGTATAGTACTTCTTCGCACGGGGGCGTAGCTCAGCTGGGAGAGCGCTTGACTGGCAGTCAAGAGGTCAGGGGTTCGATCCCCCTCGTCTCCACCCGAGCATTGAATGAGGCTCCAACGCAAGTTGGGGCCTTTTTTCATATAGGCACACAAGGTCAAAGGCGGCACCATGATCCTCCTGGTCGACAAGATCGAAAAAAGCTTCGGCGCGCGCGTCCTCTTTAGCGGCGCGTCCTTCCAGATCAACCCCGGCGAGCGCTTCGCGCTCGTGGGCCCCAACGGCGCCGGCAAAACCACCATGCTCAAAATCATCATGGGCATCGACAGCCCCGACGCAGGCCAGGTCCAGTATGCCAAGGACTGCCAGGTAGGCTACCTAGAGCAGGAAACCAACCTCGAGCACAAGGACACCACCATCCTCGCCGAGGTCATGGCCGCTGCCAAGGAAATCCGCCGCATGGGCGAGCGCGCCAACGAGCTGCAGGCCCAAATCACCGAGCTCTCCGAACAGGGAAAGGACGTCGACGCACTCCTCAACGAGTACGGCCAGGTCCAGGACCGCTTTGAGCATCTGGGCGGCTACGAGCTCGAGAGCAACGCCCGCAAGATCCTGTCCGGTCTGGGCTTTAAGGTCACCGACTTTGAGCGCCCGTGCTCCGAGTTCTCGGGCGGCTGGCAGATGCGCATCGCGCTGGCCAAGCTCTTCCTGCGCCACCCCGACCTGCTGCTTCTGGACGAGCCCACCAACCACCTGGACCTCGAAAGCGTCCAGTGGCTGCGTGGCTTTATCGCCAACTACGACGGCGCCGTCCTCATCGTCAGCCACGACCGCGCTTTCATGGACGCCTGCGTCGACCACGTCGCCGCGCTCGAGAACCGTCGCGTAACCACCTACACCGGCAACTACAGCAGCTACCTCAAGCAGCGCGAGGACAACTTGGAACAGATGCGCGCCAAGCGAGCCGCCCAGGAGCGCGACATCGCCCACATGCAGGTCTTCGTTGACAAATTCCGCTATAAGCCCACCAAGGCCGCCCAGGCGCAGGAGCGCATCCGTAAGATCGAGCAGATTAAAAAGGAACTTGTCATCCTGCCCGAGGGCCACAAGCACATCGACTTTAAGTTCCCTGACCCGCCGCGCTCCGGCGACATGGTCGTCGGCCTGGAGGGCGTGTCCAAGTCCTACGGCAACAAGCACATCTACAGCGACATCGACCTCAAGCTCTACCGCGGCGAGCACGTGGCACTCGTCGGCCCCAACGGCGCCGGCAAGTCCACGCTCATGAAGATTCTCGCCGGCCTGGAGCCGCCCACTACCGGCACGCGCGACCTGGGCACCAACGTGGGTGTGGCCTATTACGCCCAGCACGCGCTCGAGGGCATGACCGAGTCCAATACCGTCCTGCAAGAGATCGACACCGTCACGCCCAAGTGGACCGTGCCGCAGCAGCGCAGCCTGCTGGGCGCCTTCCTGTTTAGCGACAACGATTCCATCGAGAAGCAGGTTCGCGTCCTCTCCGGTGGCGAAAAGGCGCGCCTGGCCCTGGCCAAGATGCTCGTGGCCCCCGAGGCGCTCCTGTGCCTGGACGAGCCCACCAACCACCTGGACATCGACTCGGTAGACATGCTCGAGAACGCCCTGCAAAACTTCCCCGGCACCATCGTGCTGATCAGCCACGACGAGCACCTGGTACGCGCTGTGGCCAACCGCATCATTGACATCCGCGATGGCAAGGTCACGGTCTACGACGGCGACTACGACTACTACCTCTACAAGCGCGAGGACCTCGCAGCCCGCGCCGCCGCCGAGGCGACAGGGGAGAGCGCACCGGCCGTTACCAAGTCCGCTAAGGTCACCGCGGCCCAGCCCGACACCTCCGCCACCGCTTCCAAGCCGGCCGAGGGCAAAAAGACCAAGGAGCAAAAGCGTGCCGAGGCCCAGGCCCGCGCCGCGCTCAACAAAAAGCTCAAGGGCGTGCGCAACCAGCTCAAGAAGATCGAGGCGGAGCTCGACAAAAAGCGCGCCCGCTATGACGAGCTTATGGAATTGATGGCCAGCGAAGAGCTTTATGCCGATCAGGACAAGTTCAACGCCGCGCTGGGGGAATATAACGGCCTTAAGCAAGAGCTGCCCAAGCTCGAGGACGAATGGCTGGAGCTTTCCACCCAGATCGAAGAGGAGACCGCGCGTGAACTCTCGTAAGGCCGCTGCCGTGGCGATGAGCATCATCGCCATCACTTGTCGCATCTGCGGCATCTTTATGAGCGCGATGACCGTGCTTCTGTGCTTTAGCGGCCTCACCGCCAAGCTGCAGATCGTGGGCTTTGTCGTTGAGCTTTCGCGCGCGCTGCCGAGCGCCATCGCCGGCTACGGAGTCATCACCTCACCGTTTGGCGGCGTGTTCCGCTTAGATTACGCCATCGTCGTTGTGATCCTGTTTGTAATTGACTACCTGCTCACGCGCGCCTCGCGCCGCATCCGCTAGGGGAGCGCCATGTCCAGCAGCTACTTCATGAACCTGCTCGCCAGCGCGGTCGCCGTCATCCTGGGCATCGTTATCCACGAGAGCGCGCACGCCGCCGCAGCCTGGGCTCTCGGCGACAAGACAGCCCGATCACGCGGTCGTGTCTCGCTCAACCCGCTCAACCATATCGACCCGTTTGGCACCATCATCCTGCCGCTGCTCATGCTTGCCGCCGGCGGCCCGGTGTTCGCCTTTGCCAAGCCCGTGCCCGTCTACCTCAACAACCTCAAGCACCCCAAGCGCGACGAGGTCCTGGTGAGCGCAGCCGGCCCCGCATCGAATATCGCGCTCGCGTGTCTTGCCGCGGTCCTCATGCGCCTGGCCTATGGCAGCCTCTACACCAGCATGTCCTTTGCCGTGGCGTCCCAAATTATGAACTTCGGCGCCACGTTTATCGTGGTCAACCTGTCGCTCGCGTTCTTTAACCTCATTCCGATTCCGCCGCTTGATGGCTCGTCGATCATCGTGCCCTTCCTCAAGGGCAAGGCGCTCAACAACTATTACCGCCTGCAGCAATACGCTATGCCCATACTCATCCTGGTTCTATACCTGCTGCCTATGTGGACCGGCATCGATGTAATCGGCCGCTATTTCGACGTTACCGTGTATCCGCTTGCTGAGCAGCTGCTCAACTTCGCAATCGCCGGCATCTAAGGTAAACTTACAGGTCGTCCGTGTAAAACGGTCGCAGCATGCACCCAAACCGCGCCGCGAAGGCGCCGTCAAAGGAGGTCGAAGATGTCGTATCGCGTGTCGACGCAGGTCTACAGCGGACCGTTCGACCTGCTGCTGCAGCTGGTAACCCGCCAAAAAGTAGATATCGGCGCCATCTCCATCAGCGAGGTGGCCGAGCAGTACCTTGCCGAGGCCGAGCGCATCGAGGCGCTGGACCTGGACGTGGCGAGCGACTTTTTGCTGGTCGCGGCAACCCTTTTGGACATCAAGGCTGCCTCTCTGGTGCCGCAGGAGGCCCCGCGCAAAGTCGATAACGACGATGACGAGTTCGACGAAGACCTCGAGGAGCTCAGCGCGCTCGACGGCGACGCCTTGCGCGAGGTCCTGATCCAGCGCCTGATTGCATACAAGCAGTTTAAGGGCGCGGCGGCGGCCCTCGGTGCCCGCATGCAGGCCGAAAGCCGCATGCACCCGCGTGTGGCCGGTCCCGACCCGGAGTTTTTGGGCCTAATGCCCGACTATCTGGCCGGCATCACGCTGCGCGGTCTCGCCGTCATCTGTGCCGACCTGGACGGCAAGCGCCAGACCTTCCTGCTGGAGGCCGAGCATGTGGCGCCGCATCGCGTGCCGCTCGACCTGACCGTGGCCTCAGTCGACCGCTTTACCATGGCGCACAAAACCTGCACCTTCCGCGAGCTACTGGACGGCGATGCCACCACCGAGCAGCTCGTCGTCACCTTCCTGGCCATGCTTGAGCTCGCCAAGCGCGGCTCGCTCACGCTGAGCCAGGACGAGATCTTCGGAACCATCTGCATCAACCGAGTCGAGGGAGCCGAGGCATACGTGCCCGGCGAGGGCCCCGAGCTCACCGAATAGGAGCCGCAATCATGTCAACCCTTTCCACGCTGGAGGCAAACAGCCTCAAAGGCGCCCTCGAGGCGCTGCTGCTGGTGTCGAGCGACCCGGTGAGTGCGCCCGCGCTGGCCGGCGCACTGGATATCGCCCCCGGCGAGTGCGCGTCGCTGCTCGCCGAGCTCAAGGTTGAGTACGAGGAGGCCAACCGCGGCTTTCAGCTGCGCGAGGTCGCCGGCGGTTGGCGCCTGTTCACGCATCCTGCCTACCACGACGTAGTCGAGGCCTATGTGTTGAGCTGGGACACGCAAAAGCTGTCGCAGGCGGCGCTCGAAACCCTGGCCGTGATCGCATACCACCAGCCCGTAACGCGCGAGGTGGTCAAGGGCATCCGCGGCGTCAACTCAGACGGCGTCATCGCGTCGCTCGTGGACAAGGGTCTGGTGCGCGAGCTCGGCCGTGACCCCGAGCGCGGTCAGGCCATCATTTACGGCACGACCAACGCCTTCTTGGAAAAGTTCGGCCTGCGCTCCACCCGCGACCTACCCGATCTGGAGCAGTTTGCCCCCGACGAGCAGTCGCGCCAGTTTATCCGCGAGCGCCTGAGCGGCCGCAGTATTCAGTCCACGCTCGAGGAGCAAGCCGAGGACCTGGACGAAGAGCGCGAGCTGCTCGATACCGATATTGATGATGTCGAGGCGGTCGGTGGCGAGGAATTCCTGGCCACCGACAACACTGCGGAGGACACGCATGATGAGGACTAACGAAGTAGGGGAGACGTGCACCGCAAGTGCCACGGGCGCCACAACGCCCGCAGGCGACGCCCAGCCCGTCTATCCGCACACCATGCGCCTGCAGCGCTTTTTGGCGCGCGCGGGCGTGGCGAGCCGCCGCGGCTCGGAGGACCTGATGACCGCCGGCCGCGTGACCGTCAACGGCCAGGTCGCGACCGAACTGGGCACCAAGGTCGATGTCGACCGCGATCACATCGAGGTCGACGGCATGCCCGTCAAGCTCGACCAGGGCGCCGTGTACCTGATGCTCTACAAGCCGACCGGCTACCTCACCACCATGAGCGACCCGCAGGAGCGCCCTTGCGTGGCCGACCTGGTCCCCCGCGACCGATTTCCGGGGCTCTTCCCGGTGGGCCGCCTGGACCGCGACACAACGGGCCTTTTGCTCTTTACAACCGATGGCGACCTGTCTCAGGACCTGCTGCACCCCAGCAAGCACGTCTACAAGACCTACCAGGCACTCGTGGATGGCCAACTGACCGATCGAGACTTGGAACCACTCCGCCGCGGCATCGAGCTCGACGACGGCATGTGCC
>CALINZ010000277.1 GCA_938045085.1 uncultured Collinsella sp.
GATGCGACACTGATTGTGTCCATCCTCGCAGTATCCGGTTCTCAAGGTGCACGCCTGCGCCGGTTCCCGGTTCGACCGGGCCGCGCGGCAAGGAGATATATTGCCAGACCGGAGGGGCCCCGGGGGCGGGAATCTGGACGCACACATTTCCTACACAACTGTGCCCTCAACTGACGCTTGCCAGTTGATAGCTACCGCTCGCCGAGCACATCTTTATATAGAGTGGCCCCTTGGCTAGAGCCGATATGCGCCCCTGGCCAAAGCGCAGCCGGCATCTAGCAGTTCATCGCGCTCCTCCACCGAAAAGCCCTCGGCGTACACGCGCACCACCGGTTCGGTCCCGCTGGGACGGATCAGCAGCCAGGTGTCATCCTCAAATGCCAGACGTAAGCCGTCCATATGGCTTACGCTCTGCGGCGCCTTGCCGCATATCGACTTGGGATTCACGCCGGGAAGCAGCGTGCGCAACGTCTCGGCATCCTCGGCCTCAAGGCGCAAATCTCGACGTCCGTAACTCGTCTTGCCAAAGCTCGCCTCGAGCTGATCGATAAGCACGCCCAAGGGCGCGCCGGTCTTGGCCATGAGCTCGCACAAAATCAGGCAGGCAAGGATGCCGTCGCGCTCGGGCATGTGCGCGGCGATACCGATACCACCGGCCTCTTCACCGCCCACGAGAACGCCGCCCTTCTTCATCTCGGCGGCTATATATTTAAAACCGACGGGCTTGATGACCACGCGGCAACCGAGCGCCTCGGCAATGCGACGCACAAGCGTGGAGCATGAAAGGTTGACGACGACGCGTCCCTTTAGATTGCGATACTGGACCAAATCGCCCAAAACGAGCGCCATGATCTGATGTGGATGTATATATCTGCCGCGCTCATCAACCGCGCCGATACGATCGGCGTCGCCATCAGTCACCAGACCGGCGCACGCCCCGTCTTCGACAACTGCGCGCTCACAAGCATCCACCCACGGCTCGACCGGGTCGGGGCAGATATCTCCCCTATCGGTCGTCTCGTCGGCGTGAATCTCATGGACTTCGACGCCAAGCTCTCGAAGCAAGTCGGCAAGATATCCCTGCGCAGCTCCGCCCATGGGGTCAACCACCACACGCATATGCGCGGCGCGAATGGCATCCGCGTCGACAAACGATGCCACCGCTCGCATATAGTCGGGAATGATATCTGCCGTGCGGTATTGCCCCTCAAGCCCCAGCGGCTCGGCGGCCATCGTCTCCTCGAGCTCTTCGATGACATCCTGGTTGGCCGTCGAGCCGTCACCCATCCGCAGCTTGAGGCATAGATAGCCCTGCGGATGATGTGAGCCCGTCACCATAAGCGCGCCGCATGCCTCGCCGTCATACGCAGCCGCCCACGTTAGAGCGGGAGTCGGCACCGGTCGAGACACGAGCACGGCATCGAGCCCGTGGGCGGCAATCACGCCCGCCGCGAGCTCGGCGAACTCGCGCGCTTGCGGCCGAGTATCAAATCCTACATATACCGTTTTACCGGGATTCGTCTTTTGCCATAGCCTGCCGATAGCATCAGTGACACGAGCGACGTTGTTGATAGTAAAGTCTCCGTCGACGCGAGCTCGCCAACCGTCAGTTCCAAAGTGAATTATCGCGCACACGCGCAGACACCTCGCAGTGTTTGGATCATGGTACGCATGAGGTATACCCGCAACGGGCATCCGGCAAGCCGCCGGCACGCTCGTTCACCGTTTAGGCAAAAGCGTCGAGGTGCGCACCGCCAACAAAAAACCGCCCCAGCGGGGGCGGTGATTCGATACTCCCATTTTCGGGTTCTATATATTGAGCGCATCTGCCATAGCGGCTGTCGTAACCGCCGTGGTTCCGCAGCAGCTGCCTACCATTGCGGCGCCCGCCCGCTTCCACTCGACGCATGCGCGAGCGAAGGCTCCGGGGTCCTCATGCCACACGGGACCATCCTGTGTCTGAACCGGATTTCCCGCATTGGGACGCACCGTGACGGGAGTAGTCGCCGATGCAACCATCCTGGGCACCGCCGCGTTCGCGGCCGCAAGCGAACAGCAATTAACACCAACCGAGTTTGCGCCGTGTTTTTCGGCGTACAAAACGGCTGCCTCGATGTTGAGGCCATCGCCCAACAGGTCGCCTTTATCGTCAACGACAAAACTCACCAGAACAGGCATGCCATCGGCGGCATCTCGGGCGCCGGCAAGCATGGGCTGCAAATTACGGATAGACGTCACCGTCTCGATCAGCAGACCGTCAACACCAGTATTGAGCAAGGCGTGCGCCTGCTCGCGCGCAATGCCTCGGATTTCACGATACTCGGCAGAGTCCTCGGCAAACCACTCAATACCGATCGGGCCCATCGAGCCCAGCAGCAGCTGAGGGTGCGCCTGGCGGGCATCGTCGACGGCCCCGCGATTGACCTCCGCCACGGACGGCGCAATCTGGTCGTGCTTGAGGGCATAGCTCGATGCCTGAAAGGTGTTGGTAATGAGCACCTGCGCGCCGGCGGCGACATACAAGCGATGGATACGAGAAACGGTCTGCGGCTCTGCCAGATTCCAAAACGCCGGTGGAATGTCGGCGGCATCGTACTCACTCAACAGAACACTGCCCATGGGACCCTGCGCCAACAAGGTCTCGCTCGACAAGCGGCGCGTAAGTTCCTCGGCACCAAAGCGGTTGTAATAACTCGTATCCATATATATCCCGCTATTCCTCGACGCTGATTCCCTGCTTTTCGAGATAGGCGAGCCAGCGGTTCATCGTGTCCTCGGAAAGCGCATGCTCCATCATGCAGGCCTCGGAATCGGCTCGCTCAAATTCGACACCGAGCTCCTGAACCAAAAACGTGCGGATGAGACGATGACGGTACCAGATAGCCGTACCAACCTCGCGGCCGCGATCGGTCAGGACTACCTTGCCGTAGTGCGATTGCTCGACAAGTTCGGATGCCTTGAGCGCCGAAACCGCTTTATTGACCGATGCCTTGGAGACGCCAAGACGCTGCGCGATGTCGACCGATCGCACGCCGTTGGTTTCCCCCTCTTCGCTTTCAATGCGAACCATGCACTCCAAGTAGTCTTCGTTCGCCACCGTCAGATGTAGTTCGCGCGAGCTATTTGTCGTATCCATGATCTTCCGTCCCTTCTGCATTCAATGGCTGATTCTACCCCATCCAAGCGTCGTGGTATGCCGTGGCATACCGTGCTAGAGTTCTTGTTGCACACGACGACCAAGATTGGAGCGGTCTTTATGGAAAACACCACCACGAGCCCCGATGTCCTCGAACGCTTTTTGCGCTACGTCCAGATCAACACGCAGTCCGAGGATGCAAACTGCGACCAGGTACCCTCGAGCGCCGTTCAGTTTGACCTTGCCAACGTGCTGGCTGAAGAGCTGCGCGAGCTTGGTGCGGAAGATGCCCACGTGACCGAGCACGCCTATGTCTGCGCGCATATCCCCGCAAGTGCGGGCGCTGAGGACAAGCCCGCCCTGGGCCTGATCGCCCATCTCGACACCACCGAAGTTGCACCGGGCGCCGGCGTGAAGCCGCACATCGTGCACTACGAAGGCGGCGACCTGGTCTGCGGCACGGTTGACGGTAAACCCGTTGCCATGAGTACCGCCAAGCTTCCCGCCCTGAATGACCTCGCGGGTGAGGACCTGGTCTGCAGCGACGGCACCACGCTGCTGGGCGCAGACGACAAGGCAGGCGTCGCCGAGATCATGTCGCTTGTCGCGCGTATCGCTCAGGACCCTTCTCTGCCCCATCCCGCACTCGGCATTTGCTTCTGCCCTGACGAGGAGATCGGCCACGGAGCCGAGCTGTTGGATATCGATACCTTTGGCTGCAAGTACGCCTACACGGTCGACGGCGGCCCCATCGGCGAACTGGAGTGGGAGTGCTTTAACGCCGCCGAGGCGACCGTCCGCTTTGAGGGCCAGTCCATCCACCCGGGCGACGCTAAGGGCCGTATGGTCAACGCAGGCAATCTGTTCTGCGACTTCAACGCGTTGCTCCCCTACGTGCAGCGACCGGAGTATACGGAAGGCTACGAGGGCTTTTATCACCTTGAGGGTGTATCTGCGACCGTCGATCACGCCACAGCGCGCTATATCGTCCGCGACCATGACGCCGCCAAGTTCCAGCAGAAACTCGACCTTATTGATGCCGCCGCCTCGATGCTCAACCAGCGTCTAGGTGAGGAGCGCGTGACGGTCGAGATTAAGCAGCAGTATCGAAATATGGCCGAGATCGTTCGTGGCTATCCCGAGCTTATTGATGTTGCCAAGGAAGCCTATCTTGCCTGCGGCGTTGAGCCCCAAGTGCTGCCGATTCGTGGCGGCACCGACGGCGCTCAGCTGTCGTTCCGCGGTCTGCCCTGCCCCAACCTTTCCACCGGCGGCTATTGCTACCACGGCGTCAACGAGTTCGTCCCGGTCAGTTCGCTCGTCAAGATGACCGACGTGCTCCAGGAGCTCGTCGCCCGCTTTGCATAAGCCTGGCTGCACAAGTCCAAAAGACGAATCGCCCCGTCCTCAACCAAGAACGGGGCGGTTTTTTTACTGCAACGAGAATAGGTTGACGCACGCCAGCCTCTTGAAGCAAGGAGTGTCCCAAACTGCCGGCACATGAGGAACGTCCCCAAGTGCCAAGTGCATCAAGAGTGTCCCCTTTGACCAGTCGTTTAAGAACGTCCCCAATGACTAACGTCGCAGGTTGAGGACGGGCAGCGAGCGGGTCGCATTTGAGACAAGGTGACGTGAAACGAAAGGGCGCTGACCTTCTGGTCGCGCCCTTGAAGTTGAACGTCAGATTGTCCAAATGCGGCCCGCGCAGCGTCAAGCGGTTACGCGGTTTGGTAAAACCGCGTAACTCTAGTAGTTGGCTTCGTAGCCGTTGCCGTCGCCGGTGGGCTCTTCGTAGTAGTCCGAATCGCTTGAATCGCTTGAGTCATCGGAATCGTCAGAGCTGACCGATGAGGTTGCGGTACCGTTTGCGTAGTCATCAGACGTGTTGTTGTTCAGGTCGCCGATCGTAGAGCTGGAACCGTCGGAAAGACCCATGGTGTTGGGACCCTTGGGATCCTTGCCGGCATCGACGCGCTCCATCATTTCCTTGAGCTCGTCCTCGTAGACAAAGACGTAGCTCACACCGTCGATCATGGTGCTGTCGTCGGCGTACGAGGGCAGGTTGGCCGAGTAGATACCGTCGACATCCATACCGCGCATGGCATTGACCGTAGCCACGATATCCTGAACGCTCATATCGGTTACGAGCATATCAGACAGCGAATTAACCAGGCCAAAGATCTTCGTGGCATCGAAGTTATTGAGAATCTGGTTGGCAAGGGCGCCAAGCACCTGACGCTGGTGGCGCATGCGCGTGTAATCGCCGTCGGCATAGGTGTAGCGGCAGCGGGCATAGGTAAGGGCGGTGGCACCGTCCATATGCTGCTGGCCAGCGGTAATCTTAATATCCAGGTGCTCGGGGTCGTCAACATCATCGGTTGCGTTAATGTCGATACCGCCAACCGAATCAATCAGCGCCTGCATACCGTCGAAGCTGACCTCGGCATAGTGGGAAATCTGAACTCCGCACAGCTCATTGACCGCCTCGACCATGGCCTCGGCGCCGCCAACGGTATGGCAGGCGTTGATCTTCATGGTCTCGCCCTTGTACTCGACCTTGGTGTCGCGCGGAACGGAAATGAGCGTCGCCTGCTTTTGCGTGGGGTCGATGCGTGCCAGGATAATCGAGTCGGCACGATACGTATCCTCGCCCGGACGGCCGTCGGTGCCAAGAAGCAGCACGTAGAACGGATCCTTTGCCTCATCGGTGTCAACCAGAACCCGGCGCAGATTGTCGGTAATGACATTAGAATCGCCGAGCTTGCCCATAATGGTGGCAAACCACAGGCCGGCAGCGGTAGTAGCACTCAGCAGCACACCAAGCACGACAATGAGCGCGACGTGACGAATCGTGTGGCTACGACGACGTTGACGAGCGCGCTCGGAATAGCGAGCCACGTTATCGCGACTGTAGATCTTGGCCTGCGCACCAGTTGAGGGTCTTCGGGCGGTGGTATCCGCTAGGGGCTTTTTATTAAACATAGGCAACCTGTATTAGTAGATGACGGGATCGGGGACGGTAGCATGCTCGACATGCGCGCCAAGCGCCTGCAGCTTTTCGACAAACTGCTCGTAGCCGCGCTTGATGTGATGGATGGCCGAAACCTCGGTCGTCCCGTCGGCGATCAAGCCCGCTACGACGAGGGCCGCTCCGCCGCGCAGATCGGGCGAGGTAACCTGTGCACCCGAGAAGCCCTTGACGCCATGAATCATGGCATGATGGCTCTCGATACGAATGTCGGCACCCATGCGCACCAGCTCAGAGGCAAACATAAAGCGATTCTCGAAGATGTTTTCGGTAATAACGGAACTGCCATCGGCAAGGGCGGAGAGTACCATAATCTGTGCCTGCATGTCGGTCGGGAAGCCGGGGAACGGAAGCGTCTGGATGTCGACCGGCTTGATGCGCTCGGCACGGTTCACATGGACGCCATCCTCGACGCGCTCGCAGTCGATACCCATGAGCTCCATCTTCTTGAGAACCATGCCCAAGTGAATGGGGCAAAAACCCGTGACGTCGACACCGCGATCGTCGGCCATCAACGCACCGGCAACGATAAAGGTACCGGCCTCGATGCGGTCGCCCACCACGCGATGGGTAACGGGATGGAGCTCTTCCACGCCTTCGATAGTCACGACGGGCGTACCGGCGCCGACGATCTTGGCGCCCATCTCGTTGAGCATGTTAGCGAGATCGACGATCTCGGGCTCGCGGGCGGCATTATCGATAACCGTGGTGCCCTGTGCGCGCACAGAGGCCATGATGAGGTTCTCGGTCGCACCGACGCTGGCGAACTCGAGCGTGACGGTGGTACCGCACAGACCTTGGGGCGCATTAGCGTTGATGTAACCGTGGGCGGTATCGAACTCAACGCCCAGGGCCTCAAGACCAAGAATGTGCATATCGATCTTGCGAGCACCCAGGTTGCAGCCGCCCGGCATGGCAATTTTGGCGCGATGGAAGCGGCCCAGCAGGGGTCCCATGACGGCGGTGGAAGCGCGCATCTTGGCAACGAGCTCGTAGGGGGCCTCCCATGAATCGACCTGAGAGGTATCAATCTCGAGCGTGTGCTCGTCGAGAACATCGATCGTAGCGCCCATGCCTTTGAGCACCTTGCCCATCACGTGGACATCGGAAATATCGGGCACGTTCTGCAGCGTCGTCTTGCCCGGCGCCAGAAGCGTTGCCGCCATGAGTTTGAGCGCGGAGTTCTTGGCGCCCGAAACGGGCACGGAGCCTCCGATGGCGTGGCCACCCTCAACGCGGATAATATCCAAGGTCTACCCTTTCAAAAAGCATGCCCGGGGTGGCTGGGCCATCCCGGGCATGATGTGTTCGCAAATGGTCGAACGCTAAATCGTTTGACTATTGGGCAAGCTTGAGCTTACACCATGCGATTTCATTATAGAGGTAGGCGCGGCGTGCATCATCCTCCGACAAATTACCCAGCTTCTCTTCAAAACCTTGAATATCAGCTTTAAGCTTGTCGGCATCGACGGTCGCCAAATCGCAAGCGCGCTCGGCGAGAACGGTCACGACATCGTCCGCAACCTGGGCATAGCCGCCGGCCACGGCAAACGTGTGGTCGACAGTGCCCATGGCCTTATCGGAAACGCGAACGTAACCGCGGTCGATCGTGCAGATCTCGCTGGAGTGAGCAGGCAGAACGCCAAACTCGCCATCCGTGGACGGAATCGACACAAACGCAGCGTCGCCCTCATAGGCGCAGCTCACGGGGCACACGATGCGGATACGCATAGCCTACTTCTCCCCCATCTTGCGGGCGCGCTCGCGCACGTCCTCAATCGTGGAAGCATAGCGGAAAGCCTGCTCGGGCAGGTCATCGGCCTTGCCGTCGACAATCTCGGCGAAAGAGCGGACGGTATCCTCGACGCGGACGTAGACACCGGGGTTGCCGGTGAACTTCTCGGCGACGTGGAAGGACTGCGAGAGGAACTGCTGAATCTTACGGGCACGGTTGACCGTAAGGCGCTGCTCCTCGGACAGCTCGTCCATACCCAGAATGGCGATGATGTCCTGAAGGTCGGAGTACTCCTGCAGGAGCTCCTGGACCTTGACGGCGACACGGTAGTGCTCCTCGCCAACGATCGAGGGATCGAGAGCGTCGGAGGAAGACGCAAGCGGGTCGATAGCCGGGAACAGGCCGAGCGACGAAATGCTACGCGAAAGAACCGTGGTGGCATCGAGGTGCGTAAACGTCGTGGCAGGCGCCGGGTCGGTCAGGTCGTCTGCGGGGACGTAGACAGCCTGGACGGAGGTAATGGAGCCCGTCTTGGTCGAGGTAATGCGCTCCTGGAGGTCGCCCATCTCGGTTGCCAGCGTGGGCTGGTAACCAACGGCGGAGGGCATACGGCCCATCAGGGCGGAAA
>CALINZ010000278.1 GCA_938045085.1 uncultured Collinsella sp.
CCATCCCTGAAACCACCCGGAGCGGGGGCGACCAACTCGCCTCCGCTCCTTTTTCACAGCACAGAGGGCCTTGCCATGAAAAAGCACTCCGGCACCATCCTGCTCGTCCTCATTTTCTTTGTGGGCCTTGCGGTGATGCTCTACCCTACCATCAGCGATTACATCAACCAGCGCAACCAGACCAGGGTTGTGAACAGCTACGCCCAACAGGTGGACGGCCTGTCCGACGCCGACTACACGGCCTATTTTAATGCCGCCGACGTCTTCAATCAGGAGATTGCCGCCGACCCGGATGCGTTGTATTTTCCGCAGCGCTTTCCCACCTACGAAAGCACGCTGGACGTGACCGGCACCGGGATCATGGGCTACATCACGATCTCCAAGATCGGCGTGGAGCTGCCCATCTACCACGGCACCAGCGATGGCGTGCTGCAGATCGCCGCAGGCCACTTGGAGGGCACCAGCCTGCCGGTGGGCGGCCAGAGCACCCACGCGGTCATTTCGGCCCACCGCGGCCTGCCCAGCGCCAAGCTGTTCACCAATCTGGACCAGCTGGAAGTGGGCGACACCTTCACCATCACGGTGCTGGACCGGGTGCTGACCTATGAGGTGGACCAGATCTCCATTGTACTGCCCACCGAGACGGACAACCTCAAGGTGGTGGACGGCAAGGATTACGTCACCCTGATGACCTGCACCCCCTACGGCATCAACTCCCACCGCCTTCTGGTGCGCGGACGGCGCATCGAAACGCCGGACAAGCTCAAGCACATCCGCGTGACCAGCGAGGCCACCAAGATCGAACCCATTATCACAG
This sequence comes from uncultured Collinsella sp., assembly GCA_938045085.1. Classification (GTDB taxonomy): domain Bacteria; phylum Actinomycetota; class Coriobacteriia; order Coriobacteriales; family Coriobacteriaceae; genus Collinsella. Next base: position 818 of record CALINZ010000278.1, read on the forward strand.
CACCCATCATGGCACTGCCGCTGTTGCTGTTGCTGCTGCTCTGGCTGCTGTTCTCCACACGCAAACGCAAATCTACACGAGGTGAAAATCATGAAACGCACTGATTTCAAAAAGCACGCTGCGGCGCTTATGCTGGGGCTTGTGCTTCTGGCTGCATGTGCACTGCCCACCTTCGCCACCAGCGCCAACATCAAGCTGACCGATGGCCACGGAAATCCCAACACCGGCTCCATCCACGTCAATCTCTACGACAGCACCAACAACAAGGCGCTGAGCGGCGGTGAGCTGACTGTGTACCGCGTGGCCGAGGTGCAGCGCAAAAACGGCAACCTGAGTTTCGAATACTGCGGCGACTTTGACGGCTGCGCCATCGAGCTGGGCGGCCAAGACGCCAAGATGATCTTCTTCTGCACCAACGATAAGGGAGACATCGAGGTTGCCGACATGCGCATGAACGGCTCGTGCGCAGGCGGTACCGGTGCATTTATCGACGAGATGGCAAAGCTCATGGGGGTCGGCAACGAATCGGGCGAGTTCGAGCAGCTCGCAAGCCGGGGAACGACCGTCCACGAGGTCTCGGGCCGCTGCGGCGTGTACGCAAAGACCGATATCCAGCCGCTGCTCAACGAGGGCATTCCTACCACCGACCTGGCGCTTTCGGCGCTTCACGCGGTCGCCCGCCAAACGATCGGCGGTCTGGCCCAGGGTATCGACATCGAGCCGCCGGTAATCTTCGAGGGCGGTACGCTCGCCTACAACCCCACACTGGTCCGCGTGTTCCGGGAGCAACTGAATCTATCGGACGATCAGGTTATCGTCCCGCGCGATCCGCAGATCATGGTCGCGCGCGGTGCCGCCCTGTCGCTGACCGACATGTTCGCATCGTCCCAACCGATCGACCTTCCCGACGCTTTTGTCCGGCTGGATAAGCTCGAGACGGTCGCGCCCGCAAGCGGGGAGGGACGTCTTGCCCAGCCCTTTTTTGCCACACCTGCCGAGCAGGCGGATTTTACGGCACGCCATGGCAAAGAGACGCCGGCAAAGGGTCCGGATGCGTATGCGCCCGGAGAGACGGTGCGTGTGGCGCTCGGTATCGATTCGGGGAGCACGACGACCAAGTTCGCCCTGGTCGATGAGGCGGGTGAGCTTGTCGATTCGTTCTACGCGTCTAATAACGGCAGACCGCTCGACGTCGCCCAACAGGGTCTTGTCAGCTTGAAGAACCGCTGGGAGACAGCGGGAGTCACGCTTGCGATCGATGCCGTGGGCACCACGGGATACGGCGAGGAGCTTTTCGCGCGCGCGTTCCACGCCGACTACCATACGGTCGAGACGGTCGCGCACGCCCGCGCCGCGTGCGCATGCGTTCCCGATGCGACCTTCGTGCTCGACATCGGCGGACAGGATATGAAGGCCATCTGGCTCAACCACGGCGTGCTGACCGATATCGTCGTCAACGAGGCGTGCTCTGCGGGCTGCGGCTCGTTCCTCGAGGGTTTTGCCAAAAACCTCGGAATAGCCGTTGAGGATATCGCGACCGAGGCATTTTCGTCCAAAGCCCCCGCCGTTCTCGGCAGCCGCTGCACGGTGTTCATGAACAGCAGCGTCGTTTCCGAGCAGCGGCGCGGTAAGGGTCCGGGCGACATCATGGCCGGTCTCTGCCGTTCGATTATCGAGAACGTGTTCACCAAGGTCATTCGCGTTTCAAATCTCAACCGTCTGGGCGACAAAGTCGTTGTCCAGGGCGGCACGTTCCGAAACGACGCGGTGCTGCGCGCATTCGAGCAGTATCTGGGCAAACCCGTCACGCGTGCGCCCCACCCGGGGCTGATGGGCGCTATCGGTATCGCCCTGCTCGCGCGCGAGGAATGCCGCAAGGGCGACGCCGGCACGTCGTTTATCGGGCTCGATGCCGTGGAGCGCTTCGAGCATCGCGAATTCGGCGGCGTTACCTGCCGTCGGTGCAACAACCGCTGCCAGCGCGCGGTCGTGGCATTTGGCGACGGCTCGCTTTACGTCACGGGCAATCGCTGCCCGCGCGGCGGCGCCATCTCATGGGATGAGCTCGTGCGCGAGGTTCCCGCGGCGGAGGAGCTGCGTCCGCAGGGTGCTTGCGAGGCACAGGCACCCGGCACGGGGCGCGACCGGACCGCGGCTGCCCCCAATCTCTTTGTCGACCGCGAGAAGCTGCTGTTCGAGTCGTACCCCACGGTTCCCGTCAGCGGGGGGCGCGATGTCACGATCGGCATTCCCCGTGTGCTCGAGTTCTGGGACACCATGCCGTTCTGGTCGACGTTCTTCAGCACGCTCGGCTTTAAGGTGCGCGTCTCGGGACGCAGCACCAAGGCGATGTACGAGCGCGGTCTGGCGCACGTCACATCCGACACCGTGTGCTTCCCGGCCAAGCTCGTCCACGGGCACATCCGCAATCTCGTCGACGCCGGCGTCGACCGCATCTTCATGCCCATCATCACGACGGTGCCCACCGAAAACACCGCCTCTACCAGCGAGTGGATGTGCGCCGTCGTAAAGGGATACCCCTACGTGATGCGCAATTCCGATAACCCGGAGGAGCGTTTCGGCGTTCCGTTCGATACGCCGCTGTTCCACTGGTACGACGAGGGCGACCGAAACCGCCAGCTCAAGGCGTGGTGCAAGGAGACCTTCGATATCGATGCCGACCTGGTTGCCAAGGCGACCGAGCAGGCGGACCGCGCGCAGGAGACGTTTGAGAACCAGCTGCAGCTGCGCGGCAGGCAGGTGCTCGAGAACGTGCGCGAGGACGGCGGCTACGCGGTGGTGATCGCTTCGCGCCCGTACCACAACGACCCGCTGGTCAACCACGGGCTGCCCAAGCTCTTCTCTGAGCGCGGCATCCCCGTGCTGACGCCCGATGCGGTGCCGGGGGTCTGCAACGTCGATCTTTCCAACAGCCGCATCGACATCGTGAACAACTACCATGCGCGCATGCTGTCGTGCGCGGTCATCGTCGCATCGACGCCCGAGCTCGAGCTCGTGCAGATGGGCAGCTTCGGCTGCGGCCACGATGCGTATCTCACCGACGAGATCGCGCGCATGATGGGCGAGATGGGCTCCAAGGTTCCGATGATGATCAAGCTCGATGAGAGCGACGTCGCCGGTCCCATGGGCATTCGCGTGCGTTCGTTTATCGAGTCGGTCAACCGTCGTCGCGCGGAGGAGCGTGCCGAGGGCGCCCGGGTGCACGCGGTCCATCCGCTCGACGACCCGTATAAGGTCAAGTACACCAAGCGCGACCGGCACGACAAGATCGCGCTGGTCCCCAACACCTCCCATGCGTTCTGCAGGCTCATGACCGCGGCGATGCGCAATCAGGGCGTGCGCGCCGAGGCCCTTGATATCGGGCGCGAGGATGCCATCCGCCTGGGCAAACGCTATGTGCACAACGACATCTGCTTCCCCGCGCAAATCGTGATCGGCGAGGCGCTCGCGGCACTCGAGAGCGGTAAGTACGACCCGCACGACGTCGCCGTGGTGACTGGCAAGTATATCGGCGACTGCCGCCTGACGCACTACATGCCCCTGCTGCGCCGCGCGCTCGACGACGCGGGATACGACTATGTCCCGGTGCTCACCAACGACGACGTCGATGCCCACAATGCGCATCCGGGCTTCAAGCTCGGCCTTGGCCCGAGCATCCAGATCGCCTACGGTCTTCCCATGATCGATGCCCTCGAGGCCATGCTTAGGCGCATCCGTCCCTACGAGCTCGAGAAGGGCGCGGCGGACGCTGCGTTCGACCGCGCGCTCGATGAGGTTATCGAGGGCATGGAGCGCTCCGGGCTGAGAGGCCAGGCGACGGGCTTCAAACGCGCGCTTGCGATCATGGACGCCGTTCCGTACGACCGCTCGAACCCGCATCCGACCGTTCTCATCGTGGGCGAGTACCTGCTCAATTTCCATCTCGGCGCCAACCACGAGATCGAGCGCTACCTCGAGGACAACGGGCTCGAGGTCATCGAGGCGCGCATGACCGACGTGATCCGCAAGACCTATTTCTACAAGCATGCGCAGTCGCGCGAGTTCCACGTCGACCTGTCGCTGCCCGAAAAGGCCTGGTACGCCACGGCGGACAACCTGTTCGAGCTCGCGCACGACCGTTGCGACCGCCTGGGCGCAGCGAGCCCGCTCTACGAGCCGCCGACGCGCATGCCCGAGCTCGTGCGCGCGAGCGATAAGATCCTGCACCATACGTTCGATGCGGGCGAGGGCGTGCTGATTCCGGCGGAGATTCTCGAGCACGCCAAGCGCGGCTGCCGCAACTTCGTGATCCTGCAGCCGTTCGGGTGTCTGCCCAACCATGTCGTGGGGCGCGGGCTCATCCATGCGCTCAAGGAGCAGTATCCCACGGCGCAGTTCCTGCCGCTCGACTACGATCCCGACGTGAGCTTCGCCAACGTGGAGAACCGTCTTCAGATGCTCATCATGAACGCCAAGGCGCAGGGGTGCGGTGAGGCGCATGGCGAGACCGCGTAAGGACGCCGATGCGCCCGATGCACGCACCCGTATCATCGAGGCGTTTTGGGAGCTCATCGAGAACAACAGCATCTTCGAGCTGTCGGTTGGCGAGGTGACCCGCGCCGCCCAGTGCAATCGCGGAACGTTTTACTACTATTTTCACGATTTCGATGAACTCGTCGCCATCGCCATAGCCCAGCTGCTGCAGGATAACGAGCTCATCACCGATGCCCTCTGGCATTTTTCGAGCGAGGGCGACCTTTCGGCGTTCGACCGGCGCGACGTCCGCTGCCTGCTGCGGCGCATCGTCATCACCATGAGGGCGGGTGCCGCCGAGCAGGTCGTGCAGGGCATCCATACGATCATCATCGACCGCGTGAGAGAGATCGTCCACCCCGACGGAGAAGAGCTCAAGGCGGATTCGAGCTTTGCGGTGGGCTTTCTGGTCTCGGGCATCATGGGCTTTGTGATGGCGGTCGGCTTTGCCCGGGAGGGCGGCGAGGAGATAGACCTCGAGCAGCCGGGGGACAGCGCGTGCGCGTACCTGAGGGCGGTCGCCATGCAGACGGTGGAAACGGTCGCGCAAGTCGAGGGCGTCGATACATCCGAGCTGCTCGAACGCGTCTCCAAGGAGGCCGATGCCTATCGCGCATCGCGTGCGACGAGTCCCGACGTGGTGAAAGACGCCTAGGGTTTCTCTTGCGGGGCGCCTGTCGCGCATCGCGCGGTGAGTCCCGCGATGCGGTCATAACCTGCATTCATGTGAGCCGGGTTTATAGATATTCCTCCAGCTGTTAACATAGACAACCTGTGGGTAAAGAGACAAAAGTGCCGCCGACGGGCGGGCGTTTTGATTTCGATGAACTCATGTAAGGAAACGAGCATGTTAGATAGATTTACCGATCGAGCGCGCAAGGTCATGTCGATGGCCAAACAGGAGGCGCTCGATCTGCACTCAAATAAGGTGGGCACCGAGCATCTGCTGCTCGCGCTTGCCAAGGAGGACGAGGGCATTGCCGCCGAGGCGCTGCGCTCGCTCGATATCTCCTACGACGACATCATGGACACCCTCAAAGAGGTCCAGACCACGGTTCCCGAGCCCAGTGAGGAGACCGAGGCGGCCAAGCTCGCCTTTACGCCGCTCGTCATTAGCGTGATGGAGCGTTCATTCCGCGTGGCGCGTGAGAACAACCAGACCTACGTGTCGACCGAGCACCTGCTCATCGGTATCGTCGAAGAGGGCAACGGCATGGCCATGGACATCCTCATGCGCCTGGGTGTGTCGTCCGCCTCCATCAAAAAGGCTATCGAGAAACTCACCGCCAAGGACCAGGACAAGAAGCGTCCGCTCGCCGGCGCCGGTGCTGGTCGTCCCGGTGCGGGCCTGCCGTTCTTTAGCGGCTCGGATGCCTCTCAGCAAAAGGGGAGCGGCACCGACACGCTCAAGCAGTTCGCCACCAACCTCACTCAAAAGGCGCGCGACGGCGAGCTCGATCCCGTGATTGGCCGCGAAAAGGAAGTCCAGCGTATGATGGAAATTCTTTCGCGCCGCACCAAGAACAACCCGCTCATTCTGGGCGACCCCGGCGTGGGCAAGACGGCCATCGTCGAGGGCCTGGCTCAGCAGATTGCAGCCGGCAACGTGCCCGAGAACCTCATGAACCAGAATATCTGGACGCTCGACCTGCCGGGCCTCGTGGCGGGTGCCAAGTATCGCGGCGAGTTTGAGGAGCGCCTCAAGAACGTGATCCAGGAGGCCACCGAAGCCGACGACGTCATCCTGTTTATCGACGAGATGCACACCATCATCGGTGCCGGTTCTGCTGAGGGCTCCATCGACGCGAGCTCTATGCTCAAGCCCGTGCTCGCGCGCGGTGCCTTCCAGATTATCGGCGCCACCACGGCCGAGGAATTCCGCAAGTACCTCACCAAGGACCCGGCCTTCGAGCGTCGCTTCCAGACCATCGATGTCGAGGAGCCGAGCGTCGAGGACACGGTCAAGATCCTGACCGCGCTCAAGCCGCGCTACGAGGAGCACCACCATGTGCGCTATACGCAGGGTGCTATCGAGGCCGCCGCGAACCTTTCCAACCGCTACATCCAGGATCGCTTCCTGCCCGATAAGGCCATCGACCTCATTGACGAGGCCGGTGCCCGCGCTCGCATCGCCGCGAATCGCGCGCCCGAGCCGGTGCGCGAGGCCGAGCATCGCATAGAGGAGCTCAAGGCCGCCGCGCAGGAGGCCACCGAGAGCGACGACATGAACAAGGCCGCCGAGATTACCGAGCGGCAGAAGGCCGCCGAGATTGAGCTCGCCGAGGCCAAGGCCGCCTGGACCGCCGAGCTCGACGCCAGCCCGCTCACCATCGATGTGAGTCAGATCGCCGATATCGTGTCCGTGACTTCGGGCGTACCGGTGTCCTCGCTTACCGAGAGCGAGAGCCGTCGCCTGCTGCAGGCCGAAAGCGTGCTCAAGACGCGCATCATCGGTCAGGACGAGGCTGTCGAGGCAGTTGCCAAGGCCGTACGCCGCAGCCGCTCGCCGCTCAAGGATCCGCGTCGCCCCGGCGGCAGCTTTATCTTCCTGGGTCCCACCGGCACGGGCAAGACCGAGCTCGCCAAGACGCTCGCCGAGTACCTCTTTGGCAGCAAGGATGCGCTCATCAGCTTCGACATGTCCGAGTTCGGTAGCGAGTTCGAGGTCTCCAAGCTCATCGGTAGCCCTCCGGGTTACGTCGGTCACGACGAGGGCGGCCAGCTCACCAAGGCCGTTCGTCGTCACCCGTACTCGGTCGTGCTGTTCGACGAGATCGAGAAGGCGCACCCCGATATCTTCAACATCTTGCTGCAGGTGCTGGAGGAGGGCCGCCTGACCGATAGCCAGGGCAAGACGGTCGACTTCCGCAACACCGTGATCATCATGACGTCCAACGTGGGCGCCCGCGAGATTGCGCAGGATGCGAGCGTGGGCTTTGGTACCACCGGCGAGCAGGGTCTCACGTCGAGTGAGATCCGTGGTCGCGCGATGGGCGAGCTCAAGCGCCTGTTCCGCCCCGAGCTGCTCAACCGTATCGATGACATCGTGGTGTTCCAGAAGCTCTCGGGCGAGAATCTCACCAAGATCGCGCACCTGCTGGTGGACGACCTGCGTCAGCGTTTGATTGCCAACGGCATGAACATCAAGCTCACCGATGCGGCCTATGACAAGATCGTGGCCGAGGGCACCGACCTCACCAACGGTGCGCGTCCGCTGCGCCGTGCCATCCAAAAGCTCATCGAGGATCCGCTGTCCGAGGAGCTGCTGGCCGGCGAGTGGGGCGAGGGCGATACCGTCCTGTGCGATGTGGCCGACGGCAAGTTTGTCTTTAGCCATGGCACGGGCGAGATCCCGGCACCGCGTCCGGCGGGCACGCTCGGTGGCGATACCGCTCCGGCGGCGCCGCACACCGGCAACGCCGCGCCTGTGAGCAGTGGCGTGAGCTCGGGTCCCGGCGGCATGATGCAAGCCGGTTCCGGCGCGCTGTAGGGATTAACATAGCTTTGCGAAGGGGCACTCCTGTCGGGGCGCCCCTTTTTATGAGTAAATGGTGCTATACTCGAAATACAAATATGTATAGCAGAAGGAGCTAGCATGCCTATATCGGTACTCGACTCACGGCCGGTCCAGATGAATGTACGCATGGATCGCCAACTCAAAGAGGCTGGGGACGCCGTGCTGTCGCATATCGGCATGACGCCGTCTCAAGCGGTGCGGACACTTTGGGAATATCTGGTCGTCAACGGATGCATGCCCTCGAGATCGGGGATTGCGGTACCGAGCTCTAACGTGCCAGCGACTGCGTCGGTGGAATCAAGGGTTACGCAAGGCAGCCACATCGTGCGCGATGCGTGCCTCAAATATGGCATCCCTGTTCCCGACCTCTTGGGTGACTACGATGACCTCTATGAGGAAGCAATGGCGGAGCGCTATCCCGAGTGGGTGGAGCTATGAGTGCAGACGGCATTCTCAAGTTGCTCATCGACACCAACGTATGGATGGATTACTTTTCTGGAAGGTCGGACCGGACAGCGGATGTTGTCCGTCTATTCGAGATTGCCGATGTCTCGGAGCAGATTGCCCTGTTTGCCTCGTCTCTTTCGGTCAAAGATGTCTCGTATCTTGTCTCGGCGGCGATTAAGAGGGAGTGCCGAAGGAAGAATGGTTCGCTGAGCGATAACGCCATTGCGGCGGCGGACGAAACGGCCTGGGCATGCGTTCGGCAGATGCGCGAGCTCGCCCTCATCGCGCCGGTCGGTGCAGACGAGGTCTTCGACTCCTTTGTGTTCAAGTATCATCGCAATGACTTTGAGGATGACCTGATGCTGGGCGTTGCCAATCGCATCGACGTCGATTACGTCGTGACGGAGGACAAAAATCTCATTAAGCATACCAATGGTGTATGCATAAACGTTGATCAGGCGTTGAGGTTGGTTGAAGGGTCCAGCGTCCCTTCGGCGCGGCCCGTCTAACATGCTTTATCTTGATAAAGTGGTGTTTCCCCGCCGTTAGCCGATGATGCGGGGGCGCTCGGCGTTTTCGACTGGTTTATGCACGCAAAGTCTGGGAATATACAAGGCGCATGTCTTACTGTCTAACCAGTTGCGCCAAGGAGGCACCATGGACTACAAGATTACCGGCTACGAGCCCGCTCAGCTGTTCCATTTCTTTGAGGAGGTCAGCGCGATCCCCCGTGGTTCTGGCAACGAGAAGGGCATCAGCGATTTCCTGGTCGCGTTTGCCAAGGAGCGCGGTCTCGATGTGTATCAGGACGAGGTCTACAACGTCATCATTCGCAAGCCCGCATCTGCCGGCGCCGAGAATGCCCCGACCGTGATGCTGCAGGGTCACATCGACATGGTGTGCGACAAGCTGGGTTCCGTCGAGCACGACTTTACGACCGACGGTATCGACCTGGTCGTCAAGGACGGCGTCCTCACCGCTAACGGCACCACTCTGGGCGCCGACAACGGTATCGCCGTCGCGCTTATGCTTACCGTGCTCAACGACGATTCGATTGCCCATCCGGCCCTCGAGTGCGTATTCACCACCGACGAGGAGACTGGCCTGGTCGGTGCCGAGACGCTCGACAAGTCCCAGATTAGCGCCCGTACTATGATCAACCTTGACTCCGAGGAAGAGGGCGTTGCCACCGTCAGCTGCGCCGGCGGCGTCGTCGTTACCTACACCTGCCCCATCGTGCGCGAGCACAAGACCGGTAGCACCCTCACACTCGACATCTCCGGCCTGCTGGGCGGTCACTCCGGCAGCGATATCAACCTGGAGCGCGGCAACGGCAACCTCATCATGGCCCGCATCATCGACCGCCTGATGGTCGCTGGCGAGCCCGCCATCGTCAGCTTTAACGGCGGCACTAAGGACAACGCCATCAACCGTGAGTGCAAGGCTGTTCTGGTCTACGCCGACCACGCTGCCGCCGAGGCCGCGGCCCAGATCGCAAAGGGCATCATCGCCGACGTTACTGCCGAGCTCGAGGTCTTCGACCCCGGCTTTACCTGCACCGTTGAGATTGCCGACAACGCCGAGGTCGAGGCCATGGACCAGAAGTCCGCGCTTGCCCTCATCCGCGCCCTGCGTCTTGCCCCCAACGGTGTGATCCGCCGCAACGTCGCCACCGACGGCTCCGTCGAGGTTTCCTCCAACATCGGTGTGGTTGCCACTTCTGACGACGAGGTCAAGATCATGCTGTCCCCGCGCTCTTCGATCACCTCGCTGCAGAACGAGTTCAAGGACCGTCTGCAGACGCTGGCCGATGTCCTGGGCTTCGACGCCAAGTTTGAGTTCGAGTATCCCGGCTGGAGCTATGCCGAGCATTCGCCGGTCCGTGACGTCTTTGTCGAGAGCTATCGCGAGCTCTTTGGCTCCGAGCTGCGCATCGAGTCCATCCACGCCGGCCTTGAGTGCGGCCTGTTCGCCGAGGCCCTGCACGGCCTGGACGCCATCGCCGTGGGCCCGACGCTCTCCGATGTCCACACCCCGGACGAGAGCATGGAGCTCGCTTCTGCCGAGCGCTTCTACGAGTTGCTCATCGACGTCCTCAAGCGCCTTGCCGCGTAAAGGTCGCCTTGGTTAGGCCGCTCTAAAACGGCTGGCTATGAAAACGGCCGCCTGGCGTAATGCCGGGCGGCCGTTATTCGTTACAGTGCGAGGATCCCCAGATGATCAAGCAAGATCTTTAGCCCGATGAGGATGAGCACAACGCCGCCGACGATGGTGGCGGGTTTTTCGTAGCGCGCGCCAAAGGTGTGGCCGATCGCTACGCCGGCGACGGAGAAGATAAACGTTGTGACGCCGATAAGCGATACAGCGGGAACGATATCGACCGAGAGCGCCGCAAACGAGATGCCTACGGCCAGGGCGTCAATTGAGGTGGCAATGGCGAGAATCAGGTATTCTACCAGGTCAATCTTCTCGGCATCCTTGCCGTCGCCTTCGTCCTCATCCTCGTCTTCGGTAAAGGCTTCCCACAGCATCTTGCCGCCAATAAAGGCCAAAAGGATAAAGGCAATCCAGTGGTCGATGGGTCCGATGATGCCCATGAATTGACTGCCGAGCGCCCATCCGATTACGGGCATGCCGGCCTGAAAGCCGCCAAAGAACAGGCCGAGCACTACGGCGACCTTAAGGTTGATCTTTTTCATGCCGAGACCCTTGCAGATGGAAACGGCAAAGGCGTCCATCGAAAGGCCAACGGCGAGCAACACGAGCTCTGCGAGTCCCATAGTCTGGCTCCCTCTCTGCGGGCGAACCCGATTACACGACTACTCCCTCATTTATATGAGACCCGATGCTACCACATGAGCAGCCAAAAGAGTCCCGTCCCAAATGGGCTACCTAAGCGGCGTTCGCTCATTCTGTAAGCATCGGATTTCGCGAGCGTGGCGGGGGCAAACCGTGAGAAACTATTTAGCGTTTATGGAGCGTATAGGATTGGAGCGATGCCTTGGATAAGAACGAGTTGCAAAAGCGTATGGAACAGGCCATTCGTCTGACGGCACCTGGCCAGCCGATCCGCACCGCCCTCGACATGATCATTGCCGGTCACCTGGGCGCCCTTATCTGCGTCGGCGACACCGAAAACGTGCTCGCTGCCGGTAACGATGGCTTCCCGCTCAACATTTCGTTCACCTCGAACCGTCTGTTCGAGCTTTCCAAGATGGACGGCGCCATCGTCATTGACGGTGACCTCACCCAGATTCTGCGCGCCAACTTCCACCTCAATCCCGATCCCTCACTCGCCACGAGCGAGACGGGCATGCGTCACCGTACTGCCGCTCGCATGTCGGTGCTCACCGACGCCATCGTGATCTCGGTTTCGGCTCGTCGTGCTGTCGTCAACGTGTATGTCCACGGCAAGAGCTACGAGATCCAGCCCGTCACCACCATCATGAGCTCGGTCAACCAGCTCGTCGCCACGCTCCAGACCACCCGTCAGTCGCTTGATCGCTCCCTGCTGCGCCTGACGGCCCTTGAGCTCGACGACTACGTTACGCTCGCCGACATTACCGGTATTTTCTCGAGTTTCGAGATCATGCAGCAGGCAAAGACTGAGCTTAAGGATTGTATCGTCAAGCTGGGCAACCAGGGCAAGCTCGTGCAGATGCAGCTCGAGCAGCTCGCCGGCTCCAGTATGGATACCGAGTATGACCTGATGATCCGCGACTACGCGAGCGACTCCTCCGAGGCCAATGCCGAGAAGATTCGCGCCGAGCTTAGCCGCATGACGCCTAAGGACCTGTCCGACCCACAGCATGTGGCGGCGGTTCTGGGTTATGACGACCTGGATGAGGACTCCGTCATGACGCCGCTGGGCCTGCGCACGCTTTCGCGCGTGTCCGTCGTGCGCGACGGCGTAGCCGAGAAGATTGTCGACGAGTACGGCTCGCTGCAGGAACTCATGGACGACATCAGCGAGGATCCGGAGCGCCTGGGCGACTTTGGCGTTAACAACCCTGCCATTCTTGCGGACTCCCTGTACCGCATGAAGGGCACCAAACAGGGGAACGCATAATGGCGCCCGTATGCGCCGTGGTCGTTGCCGGTGGCAGCGGCCAGCGCTTTGGTAACCCTGGTGGCAAGCAGCTCGTCAATGTAGCGGGTCGTCCGCTTATGAGCTGGTCCATCTGCGCGTTTGATCGGGTCGAAAGGGTCGGCCACATCGTCGTGGTTTGCCCTGCTGAGCGTCGTGCTGAGATGCGCCGCCTGGCCATCGACCCGTTTGACTATGACACGCCCATCAGTTTTGCCGATGCCGGCGATACCCGCCAGGATTCCACCCGTGCCGGCGTGCATGCGGTTCCGGCGGGCTTTGAATACGTCGCCATTCACGACGGCGCTCGTCCGCTCATTACTACCGAGGCCATCGATCACGCTATCGACGTGCTCGTGAGCGACCGCGACCTCGACGGTGTCGTGTGCGGCCAGCCCGCGATCGACACGCTCAAGATCGTCGACGGCGATAATATCGTCGAGACGCCGCCGCGCGAGCTCTATTGGACCGCGCAGACGCCGCAAATCTTTAGCGTCGACGCCATGAAGCGCGCCCACACCGCAGCTATCGCCGAGGGTTTTATCGGGACCGACGATTCTTCGCTGGTCGAGCGCATGGGAGGACGCGTTCGCTGCGTCCAGAGCCCGCGCGACAACCTTAAGGTGACGGTACCCGAGGACTTGCGTCCCGTAACCGCGATTCTGCTCGGCCGCATGGCCGAGGGAGAGGACCTTCCCCATGTTCAGTAACCTGCGTATTGGACACGGCTACGACGTCCACCGTTTGGTGGAGGGGCGTCGATGTATCATCGGCGGTGTCGACATTCCCTACGAGCGCGGCCTGCTGGGCCACTCGGATGCCGATGTGCTCGCGCACGCCTTGGCCGACGCCATTCTGGGCGCCTGCCGCGGGGGAGACATCGGCAAGCTGTTCCCCGATACCGACCCTGCCTACGAGGGTGCCGATTCGATGGTACTGCTTGCCCGTGTGATGGACTATGCGCGCGAGCTGGGCTTTGAGTTTGTCGATGCCGACTGCACCATTGCCTGCCAGCAGCCCAAGATCACCCCACACCGCGATGCCATGCGCGCCAACCTGGCTCATGCCCTGGGCGTTGACGTCGAAAACGTGGGCGTCGCCGCCACTACGACCGAAAAGCTCGGTTGGGAAGGCCAAGGCGAGGGAATTGGCGCCTGGGCCGTCTGCCTGCTACAGAAAACCGCTAAGGAGTAACGAATGCGTATCTACAACAGCGCTACCCATAAAAAGGAAGAGTTCCAGCCCATCGAGTCCGGCAAGGTCCGCATGTACGTGTGCGGCCCCACGGTCTACGACAACATTCACATCGGCAACGCCCGCACGTTCATCAGCTTTGACGTGATCCGCCGTTGGCTCATCGCGAGCGGCTACGAGGTCACGTTCGCCCAGAACCTCACCGATGTCGACGACAAGATCATCAAGCGCGCCAACGAGCAAGGCCGTACGGCCGCCGAGGTCGCGACGGAGTTCTCCGACAAGTTCATCGGCGTCATGCGCGCCGCCAACGTGCTCGATCCCGATGTGCGCCCCCGCGCCACCAAGGAGATCGGCCCCATGATCGCCATGATCAAGACGCTTATCGAGCAGGGCCACGCTTACGCAGCCGATAACGGCGATGTGTACTTTGCCGTGCGCAGCGATCCCAACTATGGTCAGGTCTCGGGCCGCAACATCGACGACCTTATGGTTGGCGCACGCATTGAGGAGAACGAGGACAAGAACGACCCGCTCGACTTTGCCCTGTGGAAGGCCGCCAAGCCCGGCGAGCCCAGCTGGCCGAGCCCCTGGGGCGAGGGCCGTCCCGGTTGGCACACCGAGTGCGCCGCCATGGTGCATCGCTACCTGGGCACTCCGATCGACATCCACGGCGGCGGCTCCGACCTTGCCTTCCCGCATCACGAGAACGAGTGCGCTCAGGCCACCTGCGCCTGGCACCAGGGCTTCTCCAACACCTGGATGCACACGGGCATGCTGCTGGTAGACGGCGAGAAGATGTCCAAGTCGCTCGGCAACTTCTTTACGCTGGCCGAGGTCCTCGAGCAGCACTCCGCTGCCGCCCTGCGCCTGCTGATGCTGCAGACGAGCTATCGCTCGCCGCTCGACTTTTCTTGGGAGCGCCTGGAGGGTGCCGAGAACTCGCTCACGCGTATCGCCGGTACGGTCGAGAACCTGCGCTGGGCCGCGAACCATGCGACGGCCGATGCCGATGAGGCAGCATCCGAGGCGTTTGCCGCCAAGGCCGCCGAGACCCGTGCCACCTTTAAGGAGTGCATGGACGACGACTTTAACACCGCCGGTGCCATGGGTGCTGTCTTTGGCTTTGTGACCGAGTGCAACCAGTACCTGGAGCAGGCGGGCGATGCTGCCGACAAGGCCGCAGTCCTGGCTGCCGCCGATACGCTGGCCGAGCTGCTCGATACGTTT
>CALINZ010000279.1 GCA_938045085.1 uncultured Collinsella sp.
GATGGCTTGGCGATTATGCGTCGACTGCGTGCCGATCGCCTGACGGCGACGGTGCCCATCATGATGCTTACCGCCAAGGATACCGAGCTCGACAAGGTGATGGCGCTCGATGGCGGTGCCGACGATTACCTGACTAAGCCGTTTTCGCTCATGGAGCTCGCCAGCCGCTGCCGCGCACTGCTGCGTCGCGGCGGCATGGTCAAACAGGCAAGCGATGTGCTCGGCGTGGGCGACATCGTGCTCTCGCCCAGCCATCGCGAGGTGACCGTTGCCGGCGAGCCGCTTAAGCTCACCCTGCGCGAGTTCGACCTGCTCGAGTACCTCATGCGCAAGCCCGGCGTGGTTTTTACCCGCGAGTCGTTGCTGCAGAGCGTATGGGGTTGGGACTTCGACGGCGGTTCGCGCACCGTTGACGTGCACGTGCAGACGCTTCGCCAAAAACTGGGCGAGCATGCCAGCGCCATCGAGACCGTGCGCGGCGTGGGCTACCGCTTGGCCGAGCCTTCTGCCGGTGATGGTGCCGAAGGTGACGACACCGCGGCCACCGCATCGGAGGAGTAACCCGTGGTCTTCGCCCCCCAGGGAAAACATACGCTGTCGCACCGCGTTTTTGTGACGATCTTTGTCTGCGCCATGGCGGTTATCGTGGCGTTTACGGTGCTGGGTGCGTTCTTTGTGCAAAACACCTTGGCGGATGCCACGAGTGCCAATCTGGCGCAGGAAACCGAGCTCATTGCTGCCGCTCTCGACGAACAGCAGGAGCCCATCCCGTTCTTGCGTAGTCTCGATCGCGAGGACTTGCGCATCACGCTGATTAACAAGGATGGATCGGTTGCCTACGACAACGAGGCGTCGCCTTCCGCACTGCCCAACCATGGCGATCGCCCCGAGGTCATCGAGGCCTTTGAGAGTGGTTCGGGTTCCGCGGAGCGCGCAAGCTCTACGCTCGACGAGATTATGCTGTATCGCGCCGTCGCCCTTGATAACGGCCAGGTTGTCCGCTTGGCGCAGGCCCAGCCTGGCGTTGCGGCGATTTTGCTGTCGATGGTGGCGCCGATGCTGCTTATCGCAGCAGCGGGTGCGGTACTCTCGTTTTTTATGGCGCGCCGCGAGTCCCGTGCCATCATCGCGCCGTTGCAAGAGGTGGATTTGGACCACCCACGCCGTAGCTATGAGCACGCCTATGCCGAGATGGTCCCCATGCTTGAGCGTATCGAGTCGCAGCGCCAGGAACTCAAGCGCCAAATGGCGGTGCTAGCGGACAACGACCGTATGCGCCGCGAGTTCACGGCGAATATCACCCATGAGCTCAAGACGCCGCTTACGGCGATTTCGGGCTATGCCGAGCTCATCGCAAACGGCATGGTCGAGGGCGAGGGCGACCTGCGCAACTTTGGCGGTCGCATCTATCGTGAGGCGGGCCGCTTGGCAGCGCTTGTCAACGATATCCTTACGCTGTCTAACTTGGACGAGGCCGAGCGTGCAACTGAGGGCGAGGCGGTGCCCATTGGTTCCACGGAGCCTATTGAGCTCTCGCGTGCCATCTACGCGGTTGAGCAGCGTCTTGAACAGGTCGCCCGTCAGGCGAATGTGACGATAAGTCATGAGACCAAGCCTGTGGTCATCGAAGGCGTGTCGCGCTTGATTGACGAGCTCATCTATAATCTGGCGAGCAACGCCATCCGCTACAATCGACCCGGCGGTACGGTTACGCTGCAGTGCGACACCAACGACGAAGGCCATCCGTTCCTTGCGGTCGCCGACACGGGAATCGGTATCGCGCCTGAAGAACAGGGCAAGGTATTTGAGCGGTTCTATCGCGTGGACAAGAGTAGGTCCAAGGCGCGCGGCGGAACCGGTCTGGGGCTTGCCATTGTCAAGCATGCGGCCCTGTATCATCACGCCACGCTCGATCTGTCGAGCGAGTTGGGCGTGGGAACCACCATTACGGTGACGTTTCCCATACAGCAGGACGAGCCATTCGCATAGCGATACAACATAGGTATTGATGTAGACGCCGCATTTGACTTTCGGGTGCGGCGTTGTTGTGCAATTTTACGATTGCTTCCGACATTTTTACAGGAGAGCCTGTTTCTTATGTATAGAGTTTGGTCTCGGTAAAAAGATGCGATAACATACGGACAGTTTTGTCAATCCGAACTGGGGAAATGAAAGGCAAGCTGCATGACCCTTCTCGAACTGTTCCAGCTGCTGAAGAAGCACCTTCAGCTGGTCATCACCCTTCCGGTGGTCTGCGCGATCGCCATGGGCATCGTGTCCTTCGTTGCGATGGACAACACCTATACCGCGACGACGAGCATGTACATTCTCGCCAAGACCGACGATAGCGGTCAGATGAGCTACAACGATCTCTCGGCGAGTCAGATGCTTTCCAACGATATCGCCACGCTGCTGGATAGCGATAGCGTTAAGAGCGGCGCCGCCAAGGAACTGGGCCTCACCGATCTGGATGACTACAAGGTGTCTGTTTCCTCCGAGACCACCACGCGTGTCATTACGCTTTCGGTTACCGGCACCGATGCCAAGGAGACGGCTGAGGTCGCAAAGGCCATAGCTAGCTCGGTGAGTACGGTCGCTCAGAACGTCGGCGCTGCCCAGAGCATCAACGTTATCGACGAGGCTAAGACCCCCGAAGCCCCCAGCGGCCCCAAGCGCACGCTGTATATTGCCGTCGCGTTCCTCGCCGGTATCTTTATCGCAGTCGCCTATGTCGTTTTGGCAGACATGCTCAATACCCGCATCCGCGGTGCCGAAGAGGCGGAAGAGCTCCTGGGCATTCCCGTTGTTGGCCGAATTCCGGCTATGAAAGGTGGTAAATAGGCATGGCTAAGGCAAAGAACACCGATAAGCTCGTTGTACAGAATGCCGCCAAGACCCTTCTGGCCAACATCCGCTTTGCGAGCGTGGACGACCCCATTCGCACCATCACCGTTACGTCCTCGATTCCCAACGAGGGCAAGTCTACGGTTTCCATCAACCTTGCCCAGGCTATCGCCACCAGCGGCAAGAGCGTCCTGCTGGTCGAGGCTGATATGCGTCGCAGGTCCCTTGCCGATATGCTCGGCGTCCGCTCCCGCGGCGGACTCTATGCAGTCCTTTCCGAGCAGGTTTCTATTGACCAGGCGATTGTCGAGACGGGTCAGAAGAACTTCTACTTCCTCGATGCCGAGCCGCATATTCCCAATCCTGCCGACATCATCGTCTCTCACCGCTTTGCCAAGCTGGTAAAGGCACTGTCCGCCAAGTTCCAGTACGTCATCTTTGATGCTCCCCCGGTCGGCACCTTCATCGATGCTGCCGAGATCGCAAGTCTGACCGACGGTGCGCTTTTTGTCGTGCGTGAGGATTTCACCAAGCGCGAGGAGGCGCTCAACGCCATCGGTCAGCTTAAGAAGTCCGAGAAGGTCAAGCTCATTGGTACCGTTATGAACTACTGCGAGACCGAGACCAGCGAGTACTACTACTCCTACTACACCAAGGACGGTAAGAAGGTGAAGAAAGGCTCCGACGATCAGGGGACTTCCAAAAAGGGCATCTTCACCAACCGAGCAAACGTTTAGTTGATTAAGGCTGACCTATGCGTGACATTCATTGCCATATCTTGCCGGGTGTAGACGACGGCGCCGCCGATCTCGATGAGAGCTTGGCGATGCTCGAGGCTGCCAAGCGGGCCGGTGTAACCAGAATCGTTTGCACTCCTCACTGCCGTGATCCCTATTTTGATTACGACAAGATGTGGGATGCCTTTGAGCTGCTGCGTGATAACGCTGACGGTTTTCCGCTCCAGATGGGCTTCGAGGTCAACCATCGAAAGCTCGTTGAGCTTGGTATCGATGCCGCGGAGCACTTGCATTTCGATGGGACCAACGAGTTTCTGCTCGAGCTTTCGACGCATGCCGATGCGTATGCGTTTAGAGAGTACGAGAACACGATTTACGATTTGCAGTGCCGTGGCTACCAGGTGATCATCGCTCATCCTGAGCGCTATCGTGCGGTTCAAAAGGATGTAAGCGTGGCGGAGCGCCTGGTCGATATGGGCTGCAAGCTGCAGGCTTCGGCGGACTTTATTGCCGGCGGTCGATTTGGTCGCGAGAAAAAGCCGGCACAGCGCCTGTTCGATCAGAACCTGTACAGCTTCATCGCGAGCGATGCCCATAACGTGGGTCATTACGACTGCCTGGCGAAGGCTCGCGCGAAGTATAGCGTGCGCGGAGCTCATTTTCGCTAATATCTGTCCCTAACGTTCGCATTGAATGAAAGGGCAGCCATGGATATCCAACTTAAGACGGGATGCCTTGATGACGCGGCGTTGGTGCGCCGCGTCATTTTTATGGACGAGCAAGGCTACGAGAATGAGTTCGACGCTATCGACGAGGATCCAAACTGCATTCATGTGACGCTCTATGTAGACGGCGAGCTTGCCGGTTGCTCGCGCGTGTTTCCCGAAGAGCTTGAGCGCGTGGCTGACGCAGAGGCCCCGGTGTTGCCGGCATGCGACATGGACGAAGGCGTTGCGGCGGGGGAGACCTACATTATGGGGCGCGTCGCCGTGCTGCCGGCTATGCGTCGTCGCGGACTGGCGAGTGCGATCGTCGAGGCCAGTGCTTCGTGTGCACGCGATGCCGGCGCTAAGCTTATTAAGCTGCATGCGCAGGAATACGTGCTACCGCTCTATGCAAAGGTGGGCTACACGCAAATTGCCCCGGTAGATTACGAAGACGAGGGCCAACCCCATGTCTGGATGGCCAAGCGCGTAGATGGCAGATAGGGACGTTCCTTTTCTGCCGGCAGTTGGGGACACTCCTTGGCAATTGGCGCATCGGAGCGCTTAGACATACAGTTTTTCGATTCCGTATGTATATATGCGCGCTAATGGGTTATAAAATCTAAGTCTGAACATAGCAGGTCTGCGATGCGGCTCGGGCGACCGGGCCGTTTTTTGCGGACGGGGGTAGCGCGAAAGGACTGCACATGCGTCAATTTAAGACCGAGAGCAAAAAACTGCTCGACCTCATGATCAACTCCATCTACACCAATAAGGAAATCTTCCTGCGCGAGCTTATCTCTAACGCGAGCGACGCCGTCGACAAGCTCAACTTTAAGAGCCTGCAGGACCCGAGTGTCAAGATCGACCAGGGCGACCTGGCCATTCGCGTCTCCTTTGATAAAGACGCCCGCACCATTACCATCTCGGATAACGGCATTGGCATGACCGCCGAGGAGCTCGAGCGCAATCTGGGCACCATCGCCCATTCCGGCTCCGAGGAGTTTAAGACCGAGAACGCCGAGCAGCAGGGCTCCGATGTCGACATCATCGGTCAGTTTGGCGTGGGCTTCTACTCGGCTTTTATGGTCGCCAGCCACGTGAAGGTCGTGAGCCGCGCCTATGGCGAGGACACCGCTCACGTGTGGGAGTCTGATGGTCTTGAGGGTTACACCATCGAAGACGGCGAGCGCGCCGAGCACGGCACCGATGTCATCTTGACGCTGCGCGAGAACGAGAAGCTCGATGCCGACGGCGAGGCCGAGACCTACGATCGCTTCCTGACCGAGTGGGGTCTCAAGAGCCTGATTCAGCAGTACAGCAACTATGTGCGCTACCCGATTCAGATGATGGTGTCCAAGAGCCGCCAGAAACCCAAGCCCGAGGACGCCGGCGACGATTACAAGCCCGAGTACGAGGACTACCAGGAGCTCGAGACCGTCAATTCCATGACACCGATCTGGAAGAAGCGCAGCTCCGATGTCGAGCAGAAGGACTACGACGAGTTCTACAAGTCCACGTTCCACGACTTTGACGATCCTGCGCGCACCATCAGCTTCCATGCCGAGGGCACGCTCGAGTATGACGCCCTGCTGTTTGTGCCGGGCCGCGCGCCGTTCGATCTGTACAGCAAGGATTACGAGAAGGGTCTGGCGCTCTACAGCTCCAATGTCCTGATCATGGAGAAGTGTGACGACCTGCTGCCCGACTACTACAACTTTGTCCGCGGCGTCGTGGATTCCGCCGACGTGTCGCTTAACATCTCGCGCGAGACGCTGCAGCAGAACCGTCAGCTCAAGGCCATCGCCAAGCGTGTGGAAAAGAAGATTACCGCCGACCTTGAGGATATGCGTGACAACGACCGCGAGGCCTACGAGAAGTTCTTTGAGAACTTTGGCCGCGGTCTTAAGTACGGCATCTACTCGAGCTATGGCATGAAGGCCGATGAGCTCGCCGACCTGTTGCTGTTCTGGTCTGCCAAGGAACAGAAGATGATTACCCTGGCCGAGTATGCCAAGGGCATGCCTGAGGATCAGAAGGCCATCTACTACGCCGCCGGCGACTCGCGTGAGCGCTTGGCCAAGATGCCCGTGGTAAAGGGCGTGCTCGACCGCGGCTATGACGTGCTGCTGCTGACGCAGGATGTGGATGAGTTCACGTTCCAGGCTATGCGTGAGTACGTTGCCGCCGATATGCCCAAGATCTACGAGGACGATGCTGCCCGCGAGGCTGCCGAGAAGGCTGTGGCCGACGGTGCCGAGCCCGAGGTCGAGGATCGTCATCTAGAGCTCAAGAACGTTGCGACCGGTGATCTTGACCTGGCGACCGAGGACGAGAAGAAGGAGGCCGAGGACGCCACCAAGGAGAACGAGGACCTCTTTAGCGCTATGAAGGAGGCGCTCGGTGACAAGGTCGAGAAAGTCGCCGTCTCCGCGCGCCTGACCGATGCCCCCGCTTGTATCACCACCGAGGGCCCACTTTCGCTCGAGATGGAGAAGGTGCTCCAGAAGGGACCCGAGGGCGCGCCCGACGGCATGCCCAAGAGCCAACGCGTGCTCGAGCTCAACGCCAAGCACCCGGTCTTTGACAAGCTTGTCGCTGCCCAGAAGGCAGGCGACGCCGACAAGATCAAGCAGTACTCCGGCTTGCTCTACGATCAGGCCCTGCTGGTCGAGGGCATCCTCCCCGAGGACCCCGTTGCCTTCGCGGCGGCTGTTTGCAACTTGATGTAGTTCGGGGATACGGCACCGTAACTAGATTAGAACGAGAGTGGATAATCTCCCGCTTTTGGCTCGAATGCGGGCTTGAAGTGGGAGATTTTCCACTCTCGTTTCCTTTTGAATGATCCCTTCGTCCCCAAGGGATCATTTATTTGTGCGGGTTGTGGTTTTGTGACCTGCTGAAATTTAGGATACTGTACAACTGTACGTTAACTCATCTTCGTAGTATATTGCTACCCGCAAAACTCAACACCATTGTGCTTTGAGACGTTAACGCGCCTACTACAATGGTTGTCGATAGTACGATTCGATTTAACGACAGGATGGATGGTCCAAGCGTGAGTCTCGGCAGCAAACTATCCAATGCAAAGGTGTCCTTTGCGATCTTTAAGCGCGACATTAAGCGATTGCTTGTGAACCCCGTCGCCTTGGTGGTTACCCTTGGCGTGTGCGTTATTCCCTCGCTGTATGCCTGGTACAACATCGTGGCCAACTGGGATCCGTACGGAAATACCCAGGGTATCAAGATTGCCATCGCCAACAACGATCGGGGCACCCAAAACGACTTGGTGGGCGATCTCAACGCGGGCGATCAGGTCGTCGATCAGCTCAAGGAGAACGATCAGCTGGGCTGGACCTTCGTCGATTCGGCGGCCGATGCCAAGGAGGGCGTCGAGAGTGGTGAGTACTATGCGGCCATCGTAATCCCCAAGAACTTCTCGGATAACCTGGTTTCGATGCTCGACGGCAACTACCATCAGCCCAAGCTTACGTACTACGTCAATGAGAAGAAGAGCGCCATTGCACCCAAGGTTACCGACACCGGTGCAAGTACCATCGAGAAGCAGATCAACTCGGAATTTGTCTCCACGGTGGGCGAGACCGTTGCCAGTATTGCCAAGGATGCCGGAGTCGATTTAAAGGACAAGGCAACCCAGACTCAGGATTCGTTGGCAAGTTCTGTCTCCGAGGCATCCGATACCTTGGGCGAGGTGCGCGATTCGATTGGCGACATGAATGCCGCCATCGATAAGACGAGTGGCGCCATCGCCTCGGCAGATGCGGCACTTGCCGGTCTGCAGGGTCAGGCGCCGTCGCTGACGCAGGCGATCTCCCAGGGCAATGACCTGCTGGGCGAGGCTCGCGCCACGGCGGGCAACTCTATCGCCTCGCTCTCCAAGGCGCTCTCGGAAGGCAGCCTTGCGCTTACCAAGACGTCGGCCTCCGCGAACGCTGCCATCGGCAAGCTGACGGGTACGGTCACATCTACGACCACCCGTATCGACAACTCGCTCGAGTCTCTCCAAGCGACGATCGACCACAATAAGGCCGTTATCGGGCACTTAGAGATTCTCGCCAATGACACGTCGACAGGTTCCGAGGAAATTGACGCGCGCATTGTATCGACCATCGATTTGCTTCGAGAGCAGAATGAAAAGCTTCAGAGCATCAAGGACGGTCTGTCTGCGCAGTCGAGCGCCATGGCGAATGACGCCGCGGCTGTCTCGGGTGCCAGCGACGCTATCAATAACGCAATTCAGACCGGTGCGACCAACCTTGGCCAGGCCCAGACGGACCTGGGTCAAAACGCGCTGCCGAAGGCCTCGAGCGCGCTTGATTCCTTTGCCGCCGTCTCGGGTGATTTGACGGGTATCGTATCTGGCCTCACGCCCACGATTGCAAGCGCGCGCGGTACGCTTTCGCAGCTTAACGCTACGCTCGGCCAGGCCAAGACCACGCTGTCCCAGACCGATTCCTCGCTTGCCAAGGTCCAGGACAAGCTCGCAACCGCCGCCAACGACATCGCGGCGCTACAGACCTCCGAGTCCATGGGCGAGCTGGCCGACCTGATGGGCGTCGACGTCAATGACGTCGCAGACTTCATGGCATCTCCGGTTGAGCTCGCGTCCAAGTCGATCTATCCGGTTAAGAGCTTCGGCTCGGGCATTGCCCCGTTCTATACCAACCTGGCGCTTTGGGTGGGCGGCTACGTGCTTATCGCCATCTACAAGCTCGAGGTCGATCGCGAAGGCATCGGCAGCTTTACCGCGCGTCAGGGCTACTTTGGCCGCTGGTTGCTCCTGGTGATCCTGGGCGCGTTGCAGGCCATCATCGTTACGGTAGGCGATCTGGTGATTGGCGTGCAGTGCGTCAGCCCGCTGCTGTTCGTGCTGGGCGGCATCGCCATTTCGTTCACCTACGTCAATATCATCTATGCGCTGTCCACCACGTTTAAGCATATCGGCAAGGCTATCGGCGTCATTCTCGTCATCGTGCAGATCCCGGGTTCGTCGGGCATGTACCCCATCGAGATGATGCCCGGCTTCTTCCAGTGGCTGCACCCGCTGCTGCCCTTTACCTACGGCATCAATCTGCTGCGCGAGACGGTCGGCGGCATGTACTCGTTCAACTACCTGTTCAACCTGTGCATCTTGGGCGTGTTCCTTGCCATCGCACTCTTTATTGGCTTGCAGCTGCGTCCGCTGCTGCTCAACCTCAACCTGCTCTTTGATAAACAGCTCTCCACGACCGGTATGATGATTTGCGAGTCCAACGACCTGCCGCGCCAGCGCTACTCGCTGCGCACGGCCATGCGCGTCATGCTCGATTCCGATTCGTACCGTCGCGAACTGCTCGATCATGCGGTCGCCTTTGAACATCGCTACCCGTACTACATCAAGGGCGGTTTTGCCGCCGTGGTGGGCGTTCAGGTCCTGCTCTTTGTCCTGTCGACGGTTCTCGATATCGACAATAACGGCAAGATCATCCTGCTTGTCATTTGGATCATCTCGGTTATTGCTATCTGCGGCTGGCTTATCAATATCGAATATATCCGAGCGAGCCTCAATACCCAGATGCGCATCTCGGCGCTTTCGGATGAGGACCTGCGTCGCGAGATGCGCGAACACACGGCCGCCATTCCTGCCGCCCGCCACATGTTTGGCCTCAACGCCAGCGAGCGTGGCGCCAAGGGCGGCGATCAGTCCACGGGCCGCTTGCCGCATATCGGTTCGCACCATAAATCTCAGGGCAGCGACAGCACAGCCACAAATGATGGAGATACCACCGCGCTTGGCAAGCACTCCAAAGGAGGTGAGGCATAAATGAAGAACATCCTGCATCTGTTTAAGCGCGATGTCCAAAACGTGTCTCGCTCCGTGATCGGCTTGGTTGTCGTGATGGGCCTCATTATCGTACCGTGTCTGTACGCGTGGTTTAACATCGCCGGCAGCTGGGATCCGTACGGCAACATCGGCAATCTTAAGATCGCCGTGGTCAACACCGACGAGGGCTACGAGAGCGATTTGATTCCCGTCGAGGTCAACGTGGGCGAAAACGTGACCGCCACCCTACGCGGCAACGAGAGCTTCGATTGGGTTGTGCTCAACAATCGCGAAAAGGCTATCGAGGGCGTTAAGTCGGGCGCGTACTATGCTGCCGTCGTTATCCCCAAAACGTTTAGCGCTGACATGATGACGCTTTTCTCGACCGACGTGAAACACGCCGATATCGAGTTTTACGAGAACCAGAAGGCCAACGCCATTGCGCAGATCGTGACCGAGAAGGGTTCGAGTGCCGTTCAGAGCCAGGTTAACGAGACCTTTACCGAGACCATTACGAGCATCGGTCTTAAGACGGTGTCCAGCCTGCTCGATTACATGAGCACCGACCAGGTCAGCAACTTTATCGCCAACCTGTCCTCGACGCTTGGCGATTCGATTGAGGACCTGCGAGACGTTCAGGCAAATGCTTCGTCGCTGGCGGGCATTTTGAGCTCCACGTCCGATTCGCTGACGTCGGCGAGCGGCATGCTCAAGCAGACCGGTGCCGTCGATGAGTCGACAAAGCAGCTCATGGAACATGCCAAAAGCGGCATCGATGATTCCAAAGAAGCGCTTAAGGCGGCAAACGATGCCATCGATGCCGCAATCGATGGAAGTGCGGGTTCGTTCGACAATGTGTCTGCCGAGCTCGCGAAGGCGTTCGACACCGCAAACCAGCATGTCTACCTTACGGTGTCCCAACTCAACGATGCCGCTGCGGCCCTCAATGCGCGCGCCAAGGATATCGATGCGATGGCCGATCAGCTCCGCAGCCTTGCCGACCAGGTGAGCGATGAGAATTTGAAGGACGGCCTCAAGTCCGCCGCGACGTCGCTGGGCAGAATCGCCGTTGAGTACCGCAACAATGCCAAGGATCTGGCGGCTACCGCGAAGTCTCTCTCCGATAGCATGGCCGAGGTCAACAACTCGCGTGCCGAGGTCGATCAGGCCATCGCTGATGCCAAGGCCGGCATCGCGGGTGCCAAATCCGATTACGATTCCACGTTCTCGGTTAAGGCCAAGGAGCTCAAGAAGACGGTTTCGGGCATTCTGGACTCGCTTGATGGCATCTCGGGCGACCTGGATAGCGCCGTAGGCGGCCTGACCGACGCATCCGGTTCGCTGGCAAAGGGCCTCTCCAAGGCTGCAAAGCTGGTCAACAAGGCTTCTGATCAGCTGGGCGAGGCGTCCGATAAGATCAGCGCCTTTAAGGACGAGCTCGATGGCGCCCTGATGTCGGACGACCTTGCCACGATCGAGACGATGATTGGCAACGATCCCGAGGGTTTGGCCGTGTCGCTTTCCGGCCCCGTCGCGCTCGATCGGATCCGCAACTACGGTTCGGCCATGGCACCGTTCTACACGATTCTGTCGCTATGGGTCGGCTCGATCGTGCTGGCGGCCATGATGAAGGTCTCGGTTGACGATGAGCTCATCAACGAGCTCATCCCCGTGCGCCTGCACGAGATCTACCTGGGCCGCTACCTGTTCTTTGGAGGTCTGGCCCTGCTGCAGGCGACACTCGTGTGCGCGGGCGACATCCTGTTCTTTGGCATCCAATGCGACAACCCGCTGCAGTTTGTGCTGGCGGGCTGGGTCGCGAGTCTCGTGTTCTCCAATATCGTCTACACGCTTACGGTTTCGTTTGGCGATATCGGCAAGGCTTTGGCCGTTGTGCTGCTGGTCATGCAGGTCGGCGGTTCGGGCGGTACGTTCCCCATCGAGATGACCGGCCCCGTGTTCCAGGCGATCTATCCGTTCCTGCCGTTTACCCATGGCATTAACGCCATGCATGCCGCCATGGCTGGCGCCTACCATATGGAGTACTGGGTTGAGCTGGGCATTCTGGCGAGCTATCTGATTCCGTCGCTGGCACTGGGCGTCGTCTTCCGCCGTCCGGTCATCAAGGCCAACGACTGGATTATCGAAAAGCTGGAGTCAACCAAATTGATTTAGTTCAGACACGTAAACGCTGTCAGAACATCGAGGCCTTCCAGTTTTACACTTTATTATGCTGGATTGCGATGCAACGCCGGTTGTTGCTACAGTAGCGGGGCGTGCCGGGGGTCCGGTGCGCCCTGTTTTTATTTGACCATGAGGCGGCACGCAGCCATACGCGTGCGGACACCACGCCCAGATTGAGTGTGAGGATGTTCCATGGCCCAATACGCTGCCAACGAAATCGAAAACATGCCCGATAGCCCTGTCGCACGGGAGGACCTGGGCGCCGGCGGCACCTCCCGCGGCGCCGGCGCGCGTTCCCCGTTCTTCTGGAAGGTCTTGCTGCTATCGGTGGCGGTCATCTGGGGCTATTCCTTTACCACCATGAAAGATGCGCTCGACACCATTCCGGTGTTCGAACTGCTCTATATTCGTTTTCTTCCGGCTTCGCTGGTTATGTTCGCCATCTTCCACAAACGCATCATCGCGCACTTTAATGCCCGCAACCTTATCGTCGGACTTGGTATGGGCGCACTTATGTGGGGCGCGTACGGTTTGCAGACGATTGGCCTGGCACAGACCACGGCGGGCAAGAGTGCATTTTTGACGGGTACCTATTGCATCCTCGTGCCGTTTGCGAGCTACGTCCTAAGCGGCGAAAAGCTTACCCGTTACAACTTGGGCGCCGCGTTGCTGTGCCTGGCGGGCATTGGTCTGGTGGCGCTCGATAGCGTCGAGTTCAATGTCGGCGATGTCATCACACTGGGCGGTGCGGTCTTCTTTGCCATCCAGATGGCGGTGACCGCCAAGTATGGCCGCAAGATGGACATCAACGTCATCACGTTTTGGATGTTTGTGGGCAACGGCGTGCTGAGCCTGATCTCGTCGCTGTTATTCGAGACCCAAGCGCCGCTGTCCGTGTGGACGCCGAGCTTTATCGGCGTGATGGCCTTCCTCTCGGTGGGCTGCACGTGCGTGGCGCTGCTCATCCAAAACGTCGGCTTGGCGCACGTCCCGGCCTCGACGGGCTCATTACTCCTATCGATGGAGTCGCCTTCGGGTGTGCTGTTCTCGGTGCTGCTGATGGGGGAGGCGCTCACCTCGCGCCTGCTCGCCGGCTTCGCGCTCATCTTTCTTTCGATTATCTTGAGCGAGACGCATTTCGATTTTTTGCGTCGAAAGCCGCGTCCGCAATTGTAAACAATTTGTTGCGCCGCCTCCCGGGGCGGCATTTTTTATGCGTCGCCCTTAAAGTAGTACCTTGCACTTTACGCTATCAAAGTGCTTGCTGCAAAAACGTTACTGGAGGGCATCTATGGCACCAGCACTGTTCGATCTTCAACCGCAATCAGCGCCCAAGGCCACCGCGGCGGCGCAGGCCGCTATCGATGATGGCCTGGTCAAAGAAGCCCAGGCATTTGCCGATGAACTCGCTGCGTGGCGACACGATCTACACCAGATGCCCGAGCTCGGTAACAATCTTCCGCAGACGTCTGCCTATATCCAGGCACGTCTGGACGAGATGGACATCCCCCATACCACGCTCGTCGACGGTTCCTGCGTCGTTGGCCTGATCGGTGCCGGTGCGGCCGCGGCCGCTCAGGGCAATGGCGCGTGCAAGGACGAGCAGGCCGGAACGGTCGTCATGCTCCGAGGCGATATGGATGCCCTACCCGTTGTCGAGGAATCCGGCGAGCCCTTTGCATCCACCAATGGCTGCATGCATGCTTGCGGTCACGATATGCACGCGACGGCGCTGCTTGGTGCGGCGCGCCTGCTCAAAGCTCGCGAGGCCGAGCTCGTCGACGCCAATGCCACCGTCAAACTGCTGTTCCAGCCGGGCGAGGAGACCTTTGAAGGGGCACGCGCTGCCATCGCCGATGGCCTGCTGCAGAACCCGCGCCCCCAGGCTGCCTTTGCCATGCACGTCAACAGTCAATCGCCGCTCGGCCTGGTGCTCTACGGCAGCCCGGCGCTTTCGGGCGTGTACGGTTTTCGCATCACGCTCCAGGGCAAGGGCGGCCATGGCTCGAGCCCCGAGATCTGCATCGACCCCATCGCGGCCGGCGTCCATGTGCACCTGGCGCTCCAGGAGCTTATCGCCCGCGAGGTGCCGGCGGCCAAGGAAGTCGCACTTACCGTTGGTAAGTTTGCTGGCGGCTTGGCGGCCAACGTCATCCCCGACACCTGCGTGCTCGAGGGAACGCTGCGCGGCTTCGATGTTGAGCTCATGGAGCACCTCAAGACCCGCATCGCGGAGGTCGTTAACGGCGTTGCCACAACATATCGTACGCCGGCGACCATCGAGACGCTTTCGGATGTTCCGCCGCTTGTACTCGACAGCGATATGACTCAGGCGTCGCTTGGCTACGTGGGCGCAGTGCTGCCCAAGTCGGCTTTCTTGCCGCTTTTCCATGCCATGGCGAGTGAGGACTTCGCGCTTATCTCGAGCGAGATTCCGAGTGCGTACTTTACCGTGGGCGCGGCCGTAACCGACACGGACGAACACTTTGCCCAGCACCATCCCAAGGCACGTTTTAACGATGCCGAGCTGCCGCTCGGTGCTGCGGCTTATACCGCCGTCTCTTTGGGCTATATCGCCGACCACCGGTAGCATCCAACCTTGCCTTTCAAGCCTGCGGGCATGGCCGTAAGGCCTATGCCCTTGTCTTTCAAGGCAATCTTGGGCACTACCGGCGCCCGGCGCAGGCTATTCGTTTTTTAAAAGGAGCGGTATGTCCCAGCAACGCAAATTCTTCCCCGGCTGGCTCGTGGTGACCTCCGGCTTTGTGATCATGGCCACGTGCTACACGATTTTCGTCAACTGCATGAGCCTGTTCCAGCCGCTGATCGTCAGCGACCTGGGCATTTCCCTTGCGCAGTACAACATCTCCAACGCTATCTCCACCGTGGTGAGCGTCGTGGGTTCGCTCGTTATCGGCCATGTTGCCGATAAGGTGAGTGGCCGCGTATTGGGCTCGCTCACCGTTATCGCCACCTCGGCGGTGCTCGCGGGCATGAGCTTTGTGGGTGAGCTTTGGCAGGTCTATGTGCTCTTTGCCGTCTCGGGCTCCTTTGCGAGCGCCTGGATCGTGTGCCTGGTGTGTTCTGTTGTCATGCTCGTGTTCCTGCTGGCATCCGAGCCCATCGCCGCCAAGCTGCGCGC
>CALINZ010000280.1 GCA_938045085.1 uncultured Collinsella sp.
TCTGCTGGGCAAAGCGGCCCCATGCCACAAAGACTACCGGTTGGGGCAGCTGACAGCAGCGTTCGATAACGTAGTCGGTGAGCGTACTCCAGCCCAGTTTGGCGTGCGAGTTCGCGGCATGCTCGCGCACAGTGAGCGTAGTGTTGAGGAGCAGGACGCCCTGTAGTGCCCATGGGGTTAGGTCTCCCGTGGCGGGAATGGGGCAATCCAGATCGGCTTTGAGCTCCTTATAGATGTTGCGCAGGCTCGGCGGCAACTTGGTTTGCGTCGCGGGGACCGAGAACGACAGCCCCATGGCCTGGTTGGGTCCGTGATAGGGGTCTTGACCCAAGATGACAACCTTGACCTGGTCGGCCGGTGTGCAGGCGAGGGCGTTGAGGATGTCGTCTTGTGCCGGGTAGATGGTCTGCTCGGTACGCAAAAGGGCGATGCGCTCGAGCAGCTGGTTCGTGGTGTCACGTACCGGCTGCGGCGCATCGCCCAACCAAGTTGCTATGTTGCGGTCGCGGGTCGCGGCGTCCATGGGGCCCCTTTACGTCAGATGCTCTGTCGGTATCTATTGTAAAGGCGCACCGGTTGCCTTTATGCCACGGCCGTATGAAGAGTGGGGTCTACGAGACGTGCTCGGGCGCTCCTGCCATGCGAGCCTGTTCGTGTGCGCGGAGGCGCGGAAGCTCGACGGTTGCCACCATGACGCCGGTGAGGATGAGGGCGGCGCCAAAGAAGGCGATGGGGCTCAGGACCTCGCCAACCAAGAAGAACGAAAAGACAGCGGAGCAGACCGGTTCAAGCGAGAAGGCGAAGCCGGTGGTCTCGGCGGGCACGTGGGGCTGCACGAGCGTCTGGGTGATAAAGCCATAGGCAGAGCAGATGAGTGCGAGGGCAACGACAACGACGATCTCGCTGGGCGTACTGGGAAGGGTGAAGCCGCCAAAGACGCATGCGGCGATGCCCGAGAACAAGCCGCCGAAGCCCAGCTGCCAAACGCCCAGAGCAAGCGGATCGACATCTTCGACAAAGCGCTTCGCCACGATAATGTGGCTGGCATAGACAAAAGCGGAGAGCAGCATGATGAGCGCGCCCGGGTTCAGGCTGGTAAAGTCGGCGCCCGAGAGCAACAACATACCGCAGGTGACGATGGCGGTGCCGACGAGCACTTTGCGCTCGGGGGCGCGACGCAGCAGGGCGGCGTTGGCAAACGGCACGATCACGACCGTCAGGCTCTGCAAAAAGCCGGCGGTGGAGGCGGAGGTGAGGCTGGAGCCCAGGCACATGCAGGTGAGCTCGGTTGCCATAATGGCGCCGATGATGGCGGCACGGACCATAAGGTCGCGGTTGATGCGCAACGCGTGCTTGTGGAAGAGCAGCAGGCAGACCACAAAGGCGATGATGCAGCGTAGCGCGACGATGCTCGTGGCGTTCATGCTGTCCATACCGATCTTCATGAGGGGATACGAAAAGCCCCATGCGACGGGAACGGAAAATGAGAGCGCGATTGCTTTTTTGCGATCCATGGGACTCCTTTTGTTACAGAACGGTTTCGCAAAAAGGATTCTGCTCCCAGATGTGGATGTAGTAAAGCGAATGTATCTTCAGTATGATTAAGAAATGCTAATGTTGGTGGGAAAAGCCCTGACAAAACGGTTTACAGCTACACCGATGTGGAGGCACGATGGCATCGCGGTATCAGATTGTTTGTATGGTGGTCGATTGCGGCAGTCTGAAACGTGCGGCGGACGAGCTGGGCTATACGCAAAGCGCGGTGAGCCAGGCCGTCAAGGCGCTCGAGCGCGAGCTGGGCACCACGCTTATCGAGCGCGGTAAGCAGGGCGTTTCGCTTACGCGCGACGGTAAACAATATCTGCCGTACCTGCGCCAGATCGTGACCGCCGAGGCCGAGCTCGAGGGCAAGCGCCAAGAGCTGCTGGGGCTTTCGTCGACCGATATTCGCATCGCGACGTTTACTAACGTGAGTCGTACCGTGTTGCCGCGTGTGATTCGCGACTTTGGTGCGCTGCACCCGGGCGTACGCTTCACCCTCAAACAGGGCGATTACACGCGCAACGCTCAATGGGTGCACGATGGCGTGGTTGATTTTTGCTTTACGGCGCGCGGATTTACCGCTGGGCTCGAGAAGCGCGTGGTCTATCACGACGAGTTGGTGGCATTGTTGCCGGCCGCGCATCCGCTGGCGGCAAAGGAAAAGGTGACGCTCGCCGACCTGGCGTCCGAGCCGTTTGTACTGTTGGATGAGGGCGAACAGAGTCTGGTGCTCGATGCATTTGCGGCGCATGGGCTGTCGCCGCACGTGACGAGCGAGGTCACCGACGACTACACCATCATGGCGATGGTGGAGGAGGGCCTGGGCGTGAGCATGCTCTACCGTCGTACTGTGGAGGGCATGCGAGCCGATATTCGCGTGCGGCCCATCGTGCATGCCCCCTCGCGCGACGTAGTGGCGGCCTGGCGCAGCTGGGATACCATGCCCATCGCCACGAAGCGCTTTATCGACTATATGAGCTCGCATATTGTCAATTAATGACTGGCGTGGCGTTGAGTAAGGTGTTTAGCGGGCTGTCGCTTTGGCTTTGGTGGCGCGATAGGTGCGTGCCGGGTGGCAGAGTAATACCGCCACGACCATAAAGAACGCCGTGGTGCCCAGGCTGATGGGGTAAACCATCATGATGTTCGCAAAGGTGCGGAAGTGCGGGAACACGCAGAATACCCAATAGAAGCGGATGCCGCAGACGCAAATCATGGTGATGAGGGCGGGCATGAGCGAGATACCAAAGCCGCGCAGGTAGCCTGACATGTTTTCGTAGAACATGCTAAAGGCGTACGCCGGGAAGATCGAACATACGCGGATATAGCCGATCGAGACGATGTTGGGATCGCTGTTGAACAGCGACAAGATCTCGCGCCCCAGGCCGACAATAACGATAATTGTGGTGAGCGCGACGATACCGCCTTCGACTAGGCAGACCTTGAGCGTCTTGGTGCAACGGTCGATCTGGCGGGCACCGTGGTTTTGTCCCACAAAGGTGGTGCAAGCCTGGCTAAAGCTGTTGAGCAGGTTGTAGCACACGTACTCTAGACTCATGGCGGCGCTCGATGCCGCCATGACTTCGGTGCCCAAGCTGTTGATGGCAGACTGGATGATGATGTTGGCGACGGCAAAGACGGCGCTTTGGATGCCGGCGGGCAGGCCGATCTTGACGATGCGCTTGAGGGCGACGGGGTCGATAGCTAGGTCGCGCGGGGTGACACGGACGACGGAGTCGGTCTTGAGCAGGCGGATAAAGAGCGTAGCGGCGCTGACGGTGTAGGCGATGGCGGTGGCGATGGCGACGCCCGCGACGCCCCAGTGAAGTACGGGGACAAAGATGAGGTCCAGGCCAATGTTGAGGACGGTGGACACGGCAAGCGCCTGCAGCGGCATGCGGGTGATGCCGACGGAGCGGAAGATCGCGGCTTCAAAGTTGTAGAGCAAGATTGAGGGCATGCTGAGCAAAAAGACGCGTAGATAGAGCGAAGCGAGCGGCATGGTTTCGGCGGGAACGTTGAGCGCGGCGAGCATGGGCTCGGCAAAGATCTCGCCCAGAGCGATGACGACAAAGCCCACGAGCGCCATTAAAATCGATGTATGGACGGCGCGTTTGACCATGTTCTGATCGTTGCGGCCGATAGCGTTGGCGATGACCACGTTGGAGCCAAGCGATATGCCAATAAACAGGTTGAGCATAAGACTGGTAAGCGGAACATTGGAGCCGACCGCCGCCATGGCGAGGGTTCCCTGGTCGCCCGAGAAGTTACCGATGATGACCGTGGCGATGAGGTTCGATAGCTGCTCCAAGATGCTCGTGGCGGCCACGGGGAAGGCGAACAGGGGAATATTGCGCCACAGCGAGCCGGTGGTCATGTCAATGTGCTTAGATGCGGTATCAGCCATACGCTCTCAATCTCTAACATGCTCTTTCGTGCTTATTTGCGCAGACGATGATACTCCTAATCGACTAGTCATTGGGGACGTTCTTAAATGACTAGTCATTTAAGAACGTCCCCAATGACT
>CALINZ010000281.1 GCA_938045085.1 uncultured Collinsella sp.
GAGCAGCGACTCGCGCCCCATGCCCTCCGGCCACGACACGGCCGACCAGTCGTAGCCGTCGAAGGTCTTGGGCGCCGGCAGCGCGCAGCGCCTGAGCAGCGTCGCGCGCTTCGAGGCCTCGCGGCTGGACCTCTCCGCCTCGAGGTAGCCCGCCAGGTACTCCACCTGCTTCGGGGTGCCGAGCCTCGACCACTCCTCCAGGACGGCGGTGGTGAGCGAGCACGACCGCCCGGCCTCCACGACCCTGCGGGCCAGCTCCTCGCTAGCTGCCATCGGCGACCGCCCCCTTCAGGAACCCGTCGTAGACCGACAGGTCGGCCCCGTCGGCCCCGCCGAGAGGGCGCGCGCAGAGAGGGGCGATGCCCTGCTGGCCTAGCCTAAGGGCGAAAACGGAATAGACGGACCGACCGTCCGGCTGAGTCTGGGAAGAGGTGCCGGGCGGCGGGCGGAGCATGGCCACCGGACCCATCGAAACACATCTCCACCGTTCCTTCAACTGGGAAAACGACGCCCCGTGGCCTGAATGGGGCCTCGGGGGCGTTCGGCTAACTGCGGGAACGGCCTATCCGCTCAATGTGTTCGGCTGAGATCGGAAATCAACCATATTATGGGCACAGTCGGCAATTGGGTTGGATAGCCTCGCACCGGAGGAATCAACATGAGTACAAGTAGCTACAAACCGCAAAAAGGCCGTGGCCTCCCGTGGCCTTTAGACACGGACGCTCCATCGGTTGCCGATCAGGCCGAGACGCCTAGCGAGATGGAGGCGGCGCTTGACGTTCGACAGGATGAGATTGCAAAGAGCGAGATCCTGAGTGGAATCAACAGGCCATCCTACGACTCATTATTTGCGGTCGCGAAGAATCGCGTCCAGCTTGCGATTCTGATCATGATTTGCTCCTTCCAGACGTCCAAAGGGCCTAATAGGAAGGGTGCCAACGGAAAAGAACTTACAAAAGGTCTTTTCATGCGTCAGGACAAGCTCGAAAAAAAAGTCTGTTCGACTCAACCGACTGTATCGAAAGCTCTGGGCGAGCTGGCTCATCGAGGCATCATCATGAAGACCGATGGGGTGTGGGTCATCGTTTGGGCTCAGCTCGATATTCAAGCGCGTGAGGCCGGATGGGATCCGCGCGCGGACGCGGGCGGCGAGGTCGGACGTGAAAGCCGGACCGCAGAGGTATCGAGCGCACGCGGCCAGGGCCTCGAGGGCGCCTGGCGGGTAGGGAGATC
>CALINZ010000282.1 GCA_938045085.1 uncultured Collinsella sp.
GATCGCGTTCTTGACGAGATCGGTGCCGGCGAGCGTTTGACGCTTACGGTGTTCAATAAAATCGACCTACTCGATAGCGTCGATCGATTGAGTTTCCATCGTCGCTATCCCGAGGCCGTGCTGTTCTCGGCCCAGACGGGCGAGGGGCTCGACGATCTCGTCGCCCGTATTGCTCATGAGGCGGCTGCCACCGATGTGTTGCTCTCCGCTGATATCCCGTATCGCGAGGGCGTCTTCATCACGCTGGTGCATGAGCAGGGAACCCTTCTGCATGAGGAATATCTCGAGGACGGCGTTCGCATTGTGGCAAAGTTGCCGGCCCGAATCGCGCCGCGTCTCGAGCGCTATCGTACGGAATAGGCGAGCTCTAGCACGCCTAGAATGACAGGCTGATGGAGCAGGTAGAACGGTAAGGCATGCCGTCCGAGGACCGCGAGCGCCGGGATGGGGTTGGCGTATGCCCATGCTGGCGCTTCGAGGCTTGATGCTTGTGCTGCCTGGGCAGTAAAGAAGCCGGTAAGGTACATAAAGACAAACGGAATGAGCGGATAGTAGTCTCCCGAAACAAAACCCGGGCCCGGGAATCCAAGCCATGCCAGGTAGGGGAGTGGGTAGACCGCTTTTGGAATGCCCCAGGTTAGGGCAAAAAGAACAAGGCACGCTGCGATGCCCCACGAACCCGGTATTTTTTGAAGTAACGGACGGGTGAGTGCAACCACCGCGGTGCACGCCGCCATGCAATAAATGATGCCAAAGTTTACTGAATCGTCGACTGATACCAGTGTAGTTGCAATCCATACGATCAAGGCTGCGGCCGCGTATTTGAGGGCGCGCTTAACGTTATTACGCGAGAGCGTGCACATCCAACCTGCGATAAACAAAAATACCCAGCTGATACTTGCGCGCCAGATATCCTGGAAAACCGTTTCGGTAAACCATGGCATTTCCCATCCATATAGGTAAGCCAAATCGTAGCAGGCGTGAAAACCTGCCATCGACAGCATCGTAAACCCGCGGACGGTATCAAATATGGTGATGCGTTTTTGCATTACGAGAACCGGCGCATTAACCCGACAACCTTACCCAAAATAACGGGGTTCGTCGCATAGATGGGCTCCATGGTGTCGTTCTCGGGCTGCAAGCGCACGCGCCCCTGCTCCTTGTAGAACGTCTTGACAGTCGCCGAGCCATCGATCATGGCCACGACGATTTCGCCGTTCATCGCGCTCTTTTGCTCGCGAACGATAATGTAGTCACCGTTGTAGATGCCGACATTGATCATTGAGCTGCCGTGCACTTCAAGGATAAAGGAGCCCTGGTCTGTGGCGATTTCGGTCGGGATGGTAAAGGTGTCCTCGATATTTTGTTCGGCCAGAATGGGAATCCCAGCCGCGACGCGACCGACGAGCGGCAGCGAGACCGTTCCGCGGGGTGCCGTGGGTTCATCGGATTTGGAAATCGAGACAGAGGATCCGTCCTCATCAAAGAGCTCTAGGGCGCGAGGCTTGGTGGCATCGCGCTTGAGTAGCCCGCGCGCCTCCAGGGCAGATAGATGGGCGTGCACGGTGCTGGGGGAGGAAAGGCCCACGGCAGAAGCCATCTCGCGCACGCTGGGCGGATAACCCTTCTCCTGCTGATATTCCTTGATGAAGTCGTAAATTTGCTGCTGACGCTTGGTAATTTTGCGAGCCATCAGGGCATCCTCTCTACCCATGTCAAACAAATGTTCGAATTTTGCTTGACAGGAACAACTGTTCGAAGATAATAATAACCGAACATTCGTTCTCGCGCCAGATATTTTTGTCCGCGCGGCTTGATAAAACTGTTCTCAGCAAAACACGCGAGAGGAGAACATGATGAACGCAACGAATATGGTCCAGGGAAACCTCGCCCTTAAGCTCGAGACGCCTGCTGAACCCACTTTTACGGTTGTTCAGGGTGGCCGCTCCGGCTTTCAGCCTTTGACCGTAAAGCCTGCTCGCAATCAGCAGGCTGCAGTCGTGCCGGCCCGCGTTGCCCTGAAGGTTCCGACGATTGTCGCCGTTGGCGTTGCGCTTACGCTCTTCTTTGTCCTCGCTACGTCGGTCTTTAGCGCTCGTCACGCCGCGTATGCCGAGTCCGTTTCCAACGTTACCTACGAGACCATTCGCGTTCAGCCTGGTGATTCTCTTTGGTCGCTTGCCGAGGAATATCCAATCGAAGGCCTTTCCACGCAAGAGACTTCCGACATGATCCGTAACGTCAATCATCTGGAGCATGGTTCGCTCGGCGCCGGTGCGCATCTTAAGGTTCCTGCTCGTTCGTAATCATTATCGCGCTGCGCATGGTACCCTTGTTATCGTTTAAGAGGAGGTACCATGCGCTGTCCCAAATGCGGCAAGGCACATACCCGTGTCGTTGATTCCCGTATGCAGGAGTCAAATAACACCATTAAGCGCCGTCGCGAATGTTGCTCGTGTAACTACCGCTTTACAACGTTCGAGCGATGCGAAGACCCAATTGAGGTCATTAAGTCGGACGGAACCAAGCAGCGGTTCGATCGCAATAAGCTGCTCGTCGGCTTGATGCGCGCCACCATCAAGCGCGATATCGACACTAAGAAGCTCAATGAGATTATCGACGATATCGAGGTCGAGCTGCGTTCTCGTACGCTGACGGCCGTCACGTCCCATGAGTTGGGTGACATGGTGCTCAAGCGCTTGGCCAAGATCGACAAGGTGGCGTACATCCGCTTTGCCTCGGTCTACCGCGATTTCAAAGACGTCGATGAGTTTCTGCAAGAGCTCGACAAGCTAAGGTGATTCCATGTCCAACATTACCGTCAACATAAAGCGTCTCGACCCCACCGTCGAGCTTCCCAAATACGCCCATCCCACCGATGCCGCCTTGGATCTGCGCTCCAACGAGGACTGCGTCCTGAAGCCCTTCGAACGCCGTCTGGTCTCTACTGGGTTGGCCATCGCCCTGCCCGACGGCTACGCCCTGCTGCAGTAC
>CALINZ010000283.1 GCA_938045085.1 uncultured Collinsella sp.
GATTCTAACGCTGGACCGGCGCGAGGATTGCCTGTCGATGATGCGTCGACAAATTGGCGAGACGCGGCTTTTGCACAGCTGGAATCGCCGCGGCATGGAAGATTCCGGATGCACAGTGTGCTGTGGCACGGATTTGCCGCTGTTGATTCCGAGCTTGGGCGAGTCAATCTACAGTGCGTGCGGCGGATACTTCGACGACGGACTGCCCGTGAATGAGGTCAACACGCTGACGCTTGTCGAGCTCTTGTGCGCTTGGACTGCCGGGGGCGCGTACGACCTGATGCGCGAAGATGAGCTGGGTACGCTTGAGGTTGGCAAGCTTGCCGATATCTGCGTGCTCGATCGGGATGTGTTCGACCTCGATTATCGCGACGCACGCGATCTTGCGGTTGATATGACGATGTCGGACGGACAGATCGTGTTCGATCGAAATAAGGAGGCATAAGATGTCTGAATCCAAACCGACGCTGCGCCGCGAGCAGATTGCGGGCATGAATATCCACTACATCATGTGGTCGCTCGATTACTTCCTTGATGTGCAGCAGCGCTTGGGCTTTGAGTCCATTGAGCTGTGGTGTGCAGAGCCGCATGTGACGCTCGACCATACGGGCTACTTTGAGGCTGAGGTCCTGGCGAAAAAGGCTGCAGACCGTGGGCTTAGGTATCGTACTCTGTGCCCCGAGAACGTTGTCTATCCTTGGCAGTACTGCGCACGCAAGCCGCTGCATGAACAGCGCAGTCTGGCGTACTTTAAACACGGCATTGAGCTTGCCGAGGTACTTGGGTGCGACCGTATGTCCATCAACTCGGGCTGGGGCGACTGGGACGAGGACCGCGAGGAAGCCTGGAAGCGCAGCCGCGAGCACTTGTCCATTCTGGCGGAGTATGCCGGCGAGCACGGTCTGGTGCTCACGATGGAAAGCCTGCGTCCCGAGGAGAGCAACCTTGTGACGACGGTTTCCGATGCGAAGCGCATGATTGACGAGGTCGCGAGCCCGTACTTACAGCCCATGGTTGATACAACCGCGATGGGCGTTGCAGGCGAGACGCTCGAGGACTGGTTTGCCGCCTTTGGTGATGGGGCAATTCACGAGATGCACTTTATCGACGGTGACCCGTATGGCCATCTGGTGTGGGGCGATGGCAAGCACGATATGGACGCCTTCGTTGCCACACTCAACGCCCATGGTTTCGACGGCATGCTGGGCCAGGAAATCACGGACGGTCGTTACTACGATGACCCGGCGGCGGCTGATGCCAAGAACATGGCCGCATTCGAGAAATATCTGATTGACTAAAACAACTATCGGCCACGCAACCAACGTCATTGATTGCGGCCCAAACAAGAAAGGAACTGGATATGAACGCACACGATCTGATCAAAGAGGCAATTGCCGAGAAGGGCAAGTTCGACAGCGTCTACTGGATTGCTTGTGGTGGCTCCATGATCGATTTGATCCCGGCTCACGAGCTTCTGCAGCGCGAGGCAACCACCTTCACTTCGTATATCTATACGGCTCGCGAGTTCGATATCATGCGTCCGCGTCGTCTGGGCGAGAAGTCCCTGGTCATTGCTTGCAGCCACAGTGGCAACACCCCCGAGGTCGTTGAGGGCTGCGAGATTGCCCTTGCCGCCGGCGCTACGGTGATCGCCCAGACCGACAACGCTGGATCTAAGATCGACTCCGGCAAGTGGACCACGTGGGTCTACCCATGGGGCGAGGGCGTGCCGCAGGCTGAGGTCCCCGCTGGCATTTCGCTGTCGCTTGCGGCCGAGCTGCTCGATCAGCAGGAGGGTTACGCCGATCTTGCCGATATGTATGCCGGTATCGCCGAGATGGATAAGATTCTTCCCCCGGCACGTGAGAAGGTAAATGCCGAGCTGGGCGATCGTTTTGCCAAGCTTTGCCAGGAGCACGAGTTCTTCTATATTCTGGGCAGCGGTCCCAACTTTAGCCAGACCTACGGTTTCGCTATCTGCTCTCTTATGGAGATGCAGTGGCAGCACTGCAGCTACATCCACTCTGCCGAGTACTTCCACGGCCCCTTCGAGGCTACTCAGGATGGCGTTTTTTACTTCCTGCAGATGGGCTCCAGCGAGTGCCGTGCTATGGACGAGCGCGCCCTGGCGTTCCTTAAGACGCATACCGATACGCTGATGGTGCTCGATGCCGCCGGCTGAGCCGCCGTTTTTACTTCTGTCTTTGTTTCCTGCTTTGGCTGTTGCTTTACTTCCGTCTTCGTTTCCTGCTTAGACTGACTGGACTGCTGTGGCTGGCTCTGTACGACTGTCTCGGTCTC
>CALINZ010000284.1 GCA_938045085.1 uncultured Collinsella sp.
GGAACGCCGA
Organism: uncultured Collinsella sp.; assembly: GCA_938045085.1. GTDB lineage: Bacteria > Actinomycetota > Coriobacteriia > Coriobacteriales > Coriobacteriaceae > Collinsella. The sequence goes on from CALINZ010000284.1 coordinate 11, forward strand.
GCTCTCGGTGGAGCTACCAAAGGCAAACTCGTCCATGTTGGCCTTGCCCATGGGCAGGCAGCCGGCGTCGAGCATGCGCTGGACGCAGGTGGCGGTATAGACGCTCTGGTAGTCCTCGAGCATGCGGGAAGCGCAGGTGGTGCGCGTGCCCACAAGGTTCATGTTGTCCTTAATGGCCAGCGGCACGCCCGCGAGCGGAGGCAGCGGCTTGCCTGCGGCACGGTCGGCATCCACGCGCGCTGCGGCCTCGAGCGCAAGCTCGGGCGCCACCTGCAGGAATGCCTGGACCCCGCCCTCGCGCGCCTCGATGGCGGCAAGGGAGGCCTTGGCCACCTCGGTAGCGGTAAAGTCGCCGGCGGCAACGCCCGCGGCGATCTGGGCGGCGGTTAGGGAATCGAAGCTTAGCGCCATTACTCGCTCTCCCCCTCTCCCAAAATGGACGGCACACGGAAGTAGCGGTCGCGCGCGCTGCCGGCGTTTTCGAGCGCAACGTCGAGCGGCAGGTCGCGCTCGGGCTCGCGCAGGTCATCGCCCATCACGTTGGACAGGCTTCCGATGGGATGGAACGTGGGCTCCACGTCGGGCAAGTCATATTGCAAGACGGGCTCGAGCATCTGGACGGCGTCGTTCATGTAGGACGTCATCTGGGCGAGCTCGTCATCGGTCAGTGCGATCTTTGCGTACTCGGCGATGCCGCGCACGTCTTTCTCGCTGAGTGCCATAGGCGCTCCCTTCCGCATAACAGATAAACCGCTCTAGTATACAAGGCAACGCCGGCTTGGAGCAGGCGCTTTACCCAAACGCAGCGAAAACGTAACGAGGGCGGCGGGCTGGCAGGCGGCGGGCCGGCGGTTCCGCAGCGAAACCGCACCGTCCATAGCGAAAACCGCGCCGTCCGAAACGAAAACCGTCCCGCCCACAACGAAGACCATCACAACATTCGACACTTTTCGCCATAATCGCGATTTTCATCGAATGTTGTGATGGTTTGGAAGCCCCCGACCACCACAAAGATGCCTGTCCCCATTGTGGTGGTTCTGGACGATGTCTTATGCCGAGGCCTTGGCCTTGCGGCGCTTACGGACCGCGTGGATCACGATGTCCAGCAGCAACAGCACAATGGCCACGACCACGATAAGCACGGCAAACTCGCGCTTGCCCCAGTGGCGGCCGGCCAGCGACTTTTGCTTGTCGACGTCCTTCTTGCTGTACTTGGTGCGTACGCAATGCACCAGCAGGCGATGGTCGTTCACGCCGTAGGGCGTGCAGGTGACGAGCGTCACCTTGTCGGCACCGGGCTCGATGGTCAGCGACTCCATCTCCTCGGGCAGCACCACCTCGGAGTCCACCATCTTGTAGGCGAGCGTCTTGTTCATG
>CALINZ010000285.1 GCA_938045085.1 uncultured Collinsella sp.
ATCGTCGAGGATGAGCTCAACGAGTCGCCCGTCGCGGCCGCCGAGCTCGATTGGTAGGCGGCGCCATGACACCTCTCGCAAAAGGTCTCCCGCGCGAGCTGCGCCGCAATATCGGCAAGTACCTGGGCATCTTTTTGCTTATGTGCGGAAGCATCGCCCTTACCTCGGGCTTTTTGCTCGCAGCGCATTCCATCGGCTGCCTTATCGATGACATGCGCGATGCGTACACGATTGAGGACGGCCGCGTGACCACCTCCTTCGAGGCTACCGACGAGGACGCAGCCGGCGACGTCGGCGGCGTCACGCTCTACAAGAATTTCTCCATCGACGCCATCATCAAAAAGACCGCCGGCGACGACGGCACCAAGCGCACGCTGCGCACCTATGCGCACCGCACCAAGGTCGATATCGCGTCCTACTGTGAGGGCAGGGAACCCAAGGCGGACGACGAGGTGGCCATCGACCGTGTCTTTGCCACCAATAACAACCTGTCCGTGGGCGATAAAGTCAAGCTCGAGGGTCGCACCTACACCATCTGCGGCATCATGACCCAGCCCGATAGCCAGGCGCTGCTCCTCAACAATTCGGACTTTACGGTGAACACCATCACCTATGGCGTGGCCGAGGTCACCGACGCCGGCTTTGCCGCGCTCGAGGATGCCGGCGGCGCGCCTGCCTACACCTACTCCTTTACCTTTACCGACCGCGACCTCTCTACTGCGGATCGCATCGATGCGGAGCAGGATATGGTCGAGGCGCTGACCGATGTCGATGCGCGCGTGGACGATCTGATCGATGCCGATTCCAATCAGGGCATTGGCTACGCGCGCGACGACGTAGACGGCGACTCCATGATGTGGACGACGTTGCTCGACATCATCATCGTGATCATGGCGTTTGTCTTTGTGGTCCTTACCGACGCCACCATCGAGGAGGAGAGCGCCATCATCGGCACGCTGCTCGCCAGCGGCTATCGTCGACGCGAGATCGTGCTGCACTACCTTGCGCTTCCCGCCATCGTGGGCGTGGTCGCGGCGCTTTTGGGCACTGCGCTCGGCGTTGTGTTCTTTACCGAGCCCATGCGCAGCCTCTATTACGGTTCGTA
>CALINZ010000286.1 GCA_938045085.1 uncultured Collinsella sp.
TAAAGGGCGTGGAGTTTGGCATGGGCTTTGCCGTGGCCGCCATGCGCGGCAGCGAGAACAACGATCCGTATCGCATCGACGCCGAGACCGGCGCGATCGAGGTCGAGTCCAATAACGCCGGCGGCATCCTGGGCGGTATTTCGACCGGAGCGCCCGTCATGTGGCGCATGGCCGTAAAGCCGACGCCCTCGATTTGCCGCGAGCAGCAGACCGTAGACATGGACGCCATGGAAAATGCCGAGCTCTCTGTCCACGGCCGTCACGATCCCTGCATCGTCCCGCGCGCCGTCCCTGTAGCCGAAGCAGCCGCCGCCCTCGCAATTTGGGACGCCCTCCTAGAAGACGCCGGACAGCTTTAGTCCACCCACCCCAAGGGTAGTTAATTTGGGACGGGGCTATTTTAGCTACCCCCATATGCCAGTTGATATTTGCCCTGGCACCCATCGATTCGTCGACAGTCAAAGGGTAGCTAAAAAAGCCCCGTCCCAAATTAACTACCCCAGGCAAGCATTCACGAAAGGGGTCCCTATGGACCTTTCAGACATCCGCCAGACCATCGATGGCATCGACACCACGCTCCTCAACAGCTTTGTCGAGCGTATGGACATTGCCACCGAGGTCGCCAAATCAAAGATCGAGATGGGCAAGGCCGTCTTCGACCCCGTCCGCGAGCGCTCCAAACTCAACAACCTCGCCAGCCGCGCGCCCGAGCGCTACGAGGCGCAGACCATCACCCTGTTCCGCCTCCTTATGAGCATGAGCAAGGCCGAGCAGCAGCGCTACATCAACGAGCTCAAGGGCATCACCGTCTCGCAAAAGGCCCACGCCACGGCTGCAGCCTTTGACACGCCCTTCCCTCAAACGGCCACAGTTGCTTGCCAGGGCGTGGAAGGTGCCTATAGCCAGATCGCCGCGTGCAAACTCTTCGACGTGCCCGACATCGCGTTTTTCGAGACCTTCGAAGGCGTTATGCGCGCTGTGCGCGACGGCTTCTGCGAGTTTGGCGTGCTGCCCATCGAGAACTCCACCGCCGGCTCGGTCAACGCCGTCTACGACCTGCTCGCCCAGTTCGACTTCCACATCGTGCGCTCGCTTCGCCTCAAGATCGACCACAACATGCTCGTCAAGCCCGGCACCAAGCTCGCCGACGTGCGCGAGGTTTACAGCCACGGCCAAGCCATTGCCCAGTGTGCGGGCTTTATCGAGTCCCACGACCTGCACGCCACCAAGTACCCCAACACCGCCATGTCGGCCGAGATGGTCGCCAATTCCGACCGCACCGATGTTGCCGCCATCGCATCGCGCAGCTGCGCGGCACTCTATGGCCTGGAGGTGCTGGAGTCCAACATCCAGGACTCGGACAACAACTACACGCGCTTTGTCGTCATCAGCCGCGAGCCACGCGTCTATCCCGGTGCCAACCGTACCTCGCTCATGATCACCACGGCCAACGAGCCGGGCGCCCTCTATCGCGTGCTCGAGCGCTTCTACGCACTCAACATCAACCTCATCAAGCTCGAGAGCCGCCCCATCCCCGGTCGCGACTTTGAGTTTATGTTCTACTTTGACCTGGACTGTCCCTTTGGCAGCAAGGCCCTCGACGACCTGCTCGATTCGATCGACGACGTATGCGAGAGCTTCACCTACTTTGGCAGCTACACGGAGGTGCTCTAGATGACCGATACCGCCGCAACCCGCCCCTACGGCGTGCTGGGCCGCGTGCTGGGCCACAGCTACACCCCGACCATCTACAAGGAGCTGGCGGGGCTTGAGTACGTGCGTTTTGAGCGCGAGCCCGAGGATCTTGAGGCTTTTATGACGGGCGACGAATGGGAGGGCACCAACGTGACCATCCCCTACAAGCGCGCCGTCATGGAATACCTGGACGAGCTGAGCCCGCTCGCCGAGCGCATGGGCAACGTCAACACCATCACGCGCCTGCCCGACGGCCGCCTGCACGGCGATAATACTGACTACTTCGGTTTCCAGTGCCTGGTCGAGGAGTTGGGCGTTGAGGTTGCCGGCAAGAAGGCCCTCGTGCTCGGTGCCACCGGCGGCGCCGGCACCACGGCAAGTATGGTGCTGGGAGACATGGGCGCCATCGTCGTACCCGTGGGTCGCACGAGCGAGGTCAACTACGACAATATCGCGCAGCAGTCCGACGCCTCCCTACTCGTCAACTGCACGCCCGCCGGCATGTTCCCCCATTGCCCCGACGCGCCTTGCACGCTCGAAGGCCTCGATGCGCTCGAGGGCGTCATCGACATTGTCTACAACCCCGCCCGCACGAGCCTGATGCTCGAGGCCGAGCGCCGCGGCATCCCCCGCATCGGCGGCCTGCTTATGCTTGTTGCCCAGGCGGCACAAGCTGTCGAGCGCTATACCGGCAAAGCCACCCCGCGCGAGAGGATCCTGGACGTAACGGAGCGCCTGTCACGCCGCGAACAGAACATCGCGCTGATCGGCATGCCGGGCTCGGGCAAGACCCGCGTGGGCGAGCAGATCGCCCAGCTCACGGGCCGCGAGCACATCGATCTCGATCGCGCCCTCGAGGAGCGCCTGGGCATGCCCTGCGCCGACTTTATCATCAAGTGCGGCGAGGCGGCCTTCCGCGAGCAGGAGACGGCAGCGCTGGCCGACATCTCCAAGCGCAGCGGCTTGGTGCTCTCCACCGGCGGCGGCGTGGTTACGCGCGACGAGAACTACCCTCTGCTGCACCAAAACAGCCAAATCGTGATGCTCAACCGCAAGCTCGACGAGCTCGCCCACAAGGGCCGCCCCATCACCGCGCGCGACGGCATCGACAAGCTGGCCGAGCAGCGTATGCCGCGCTACCGCACCTGGGCCGACTACATCATCGACTCACGCGACTGCGCCGCCAACACCGCCCATGCCCTCCTCGACACCCTCCCACCCGCTCTCTAACCAAAACCACCACAAAGGGGACAGGTACCTTTGTGGTGGTTTTCCGTTCCGCCTCTCCGCCCGCCCAACCGCAAAGGAAGCAACCATGAAAGCACTCGTCATCAACGGCCCCAACCTCAACATGCTCGGCATTCGCGAGCCGGGCATCTATGGCAGTGACAACTACGACCGCCTGGTCCAGATCTGCCAGGAGGCAGGTGCCGCGCAGGGCTTCGACGAGGTCGAGGTCTTCCAGTCTAACCACGAGGGCAGCATCGTCGACAAGATCCAGGAGGCTTACGGAAAGGTCGACGGCATCGTCATCAACCCGGCCGCCTACACGCACACCAGCGTGGCCATCTTGGATGCCCTCAAAGCCGTCGCCATCCCGGCTGTGGAGGTCCACATTAGCGCCGTCGAGACCCGCGAAGACTTCCGCCAGGTGAGCTATGCCCGTCTGGCCTGCTTCGCCACCATCACCGGCGAAGGCCTCCAGGGCTACGCCCACGCGCTGGAGCTGCTGAGGGAGCATCTCGAAAAGTAAAATGCCAACCCCAACAAACAGCAGCGGCTTGCTCGCGCTCGGCTCCAGCAGCACACAAGATGAAAAAAGCCCAGACCACCAAGCGGTCTGGGCTTAATAAACGATGGTGCTCCATGGCGGATTCGAACCGTCGACCTTGGGATTAGAAGTCCCCTGCTCTATCCAACTGAGCTAATGGAGCAAATAACCGCACGCCCAAGCACGCGCACGCGTGCCAGGCGCTAGTAATTATAACCTAGTTGAACTGCTCGCGGTACGCCTTGCAGACCTCATCAACCGGGCCGTCCATGCGAAGGTCGCCCTTCTCAATCCAAACGGCGCGCTGGCAGATGCGCTCAACCTGCTCCATGGAGTGCGAAACGAACAGAACCGTCACGTCGCCGCTCTGGATAAAGTGCTGAATACGCGCCTCGCACTTTTGCTGGAAGAACACATCGCCGACGGACAGCGTCTCGTCAACGATCAGAATATCGGGCTCGGTGATCGTCGCGATTGCAAAGGCAATACGCGCCACCATGCCCGAGGAGAAGTTCTTAAGCGGCATGTCGACAAAGTTCTGCAGCTCAGCGAACTCGATAATGCCGTCAAAGTTGGCGTCGATGAACTCCTTGGTGTAGCCGAGCAGGGCACCGTTCAGATAGATGTTCTCGCGGGCGGTCAGCTCGGGGTCAAAGCCGGCACCAAGCTCAATCAGCGGCGCGATGTTACCGTGCACCTTAACGCTGCCCTCACTGGGCTCAAGCACGCCAGCGATGATCTTGAGCATCGTAGACTTGCCGGAACCATTGGTGCCGACCAGACCCACAACTTCGCCGCGATGAATATCGAACGAGATGTGCTTAAGCGCCCGAAACTCCTCAAAGAACAGCTCGTGCTTGGCAAGCTTAATGAAGTACTCCTTGAGGTTGGTCAGCGACTCAGACGCCATGTTAAAGATCATGGTGACGTCGTCGACCTCGACAGCCAGAGGCTGCTCGCTGTAATCAACAACAGATTCAGTCATCACAGCACTCCTTAGATGTAGAGGATGAACTTGCGCTCGGACTTATGGAACACGGTGTAGCCAATAACAAGCGCAAGAACCGCCCAAGCAACGCACATACCAAACGTCATAAGCGAGGGCGTAGTCTGGAACAGGAAGATATCGCGCATAAACTGCAGGTAGTTATACATGGGGTTCGCATAGACCAGAATGCGCACGAGATGCGGCATTTGCGCAACGAAGTCGGTCGTCCAGAAAATAGGCGTGATGTAAGTCCACGCCGTAATGACGACGCTCCACAGATGCATGACATCGCGGAAGAAGACCGTGAGGGCGGAGAGCATCATGCCCAGGCCCATGCAGAAGCACATAAGCAGCAGTAGGCAGACCGGCAGCAGAATCAGGTGCCAAGAAGGCATAACGTGGAACCACAGCATAACGATGGCAACGGCGACCAGCGAGAAGGCAAAGTTGACCAACGAGAAGAGCACCTTCTGCACCGGGAAGACCCAGCGGTG
>CALINZ010000287.1 GCA_938045085.1 uncultured Collinsella sp.
CAGCGTGTTAACGAGCGGTGCGTTGGCCGTACCGGCGGCAGCATCAACTGCAGCCTGCAGCTCATCGGGGCCCCCCAGGGCAATACCGGCAGCACGGCGATCGTCGATGATGCCTAGCTGCGCCAGCGCAACGGCGGCACCGTGCAGGCTATCGGGGCTCGGATCCTCATGCACGCGATAGCAAGCCTCGATATCACGGTCTGCCAGCCACTCTGCAACGCACTCGTTGGCGAGCAGCATGGCTTCCTCGATAAGCGACGTGGCACACGAACGCTCACGCGCAACAATCTGCACGGGCACTCCGTCCTCATCCAATAGAGCGCGAATCTCGGCCGTGTCAAAATCGACTGAGCCGCGGGCGCGACGGATGCGACGGCGAAGTTCGGCGAGTTCGTTGGCGGCGACAAGGAAATCGCCGAGGTCGACGTTGTAGCCGCGGGCGGCCTCCTCGCACGCAAGACCGCGCTCAAGCGCTTCCTCGCGCGAGGTCTCGGCAGCTGCAACATCCTCGGCCGCACCCTCCAGCACCGAATACTCAACCGCGCCGGCACGCACCAGCAGCGCCTCGGCGCCGTCATAGTCCATACGCACACGCGAGCGAATCACGCTGGGGTACGGATCGTAATGCCGCACGCGACCCTGCGCATCGAGCTCGATATCGACGGTAAACGCAAGACGGTCCTCGTCAGGGCGAAGCGAGCACAGGTCACAGGACAGGCGTTCGGGCAGCATGGGAAGCACGCGATCGGCCAGATACACCGATGTCGTACGATGGCGAGCCTCAAGATCGATATGCCCGTCCCAAGCCACATAGTGTGAAACGTCGGCGATATGCACACCCAGCTTGTAGCCACCCTCGGGCGTGCGCTCCAACGAAATGGCATCGTCAAAGTCGCGCGCGTCGACTGGGTCGATCGTGATGACAAAGCGGTCGCGCAGATCGCGGCGGAGCGGGTCCTTAAGCGCCACGGACACATCGAGCGAAAGCCCCTCGGCCTCGTCCAGCGCGGCCTTGGGATAGCTATCGGTATAGCCGTAACGCGCCATCACATATTGAACGCCCAAATCGGGCGCGTCATCTCCGCCAATGCGGCGTTCGATCGTCACGGTGCCCGATTCCAGGCGCGTCGGGTAGGTCAAAATGCGTGCGACAACGGCATCACCCGGGTGGACGCCCAGACGATCCGCCGAGGTATCCTCGGGCAGAATGAAGAAGTCGGCCTTCAGACGCGAATCGAGCGGCTCGATCACACCGAGCGGACCGACGGTCTGGTACGTGCCCACCACGCTTATGGCTGCGCGCTCAACCACGCCTTCGATCACGGCGCGCCGCTCACCGTGCGGACTGTTCTTAATGCTCACGGCAACGGTATCGCCGTCCATGATCTCACGCTTACCGCGACCCATGACCTTGTAGTCGCCATTCTCGGTTATGACATAGGCACTGTGCTCATGGAGCTGCACGCGCCCGGTCAGGCTCGGACGGCGTTCGCTGCGCACCGGCCCGCGCTTATTGCGAGCTCCACGCTTATGCTTGTTATTGCGCCCCATGGCGCCTCCTAACTATCGATTGCGAACTCCAAAGAGTCTACCCAAATGATTCGCTTTCCTGCCGTCCCCTAGGGATCAAAAAACGGGCCGCCCCATAAGAGACGACCCGTTGGAAGGGATGAATTCCAGGCATGCCTACACGCGCAGGTAGCGACGCATGGCGATGGCAGAACCAAAGAGGCCGATAATCACGCCGACCAGAATCAGCGCAGCATAGGTCACCAGGTAGTACTGCATCGGCAGGGCAAACGACATCCAGCCGATGCTCTCCTGCAGACGCGGAATCATCAGATTGCGCAGCAGCTCCAGAACGCCGATGGAAAGCAGCGAGCCCAAAATGGCCTGCAGTACGCCCTCGGTGATAAACGGGCCACGAATGAAGCCGTTGCTGGCGCCGACCAGACGCATAATCGCAATCTCACGACGACGCGCCGTGATGGACAGGCGAATCGTGTTATTGATGAAGATGAATGCGATAAAGGTCAGAAGGCCAACGAGCACCACGGCGGCGATGCGGATGTAGTTGGTCACCTGGAACAGGCGGCTCACTTCCTCCTGGCCGTACAGCACGCTCGCGTTGACGTCGCCGTCATCCGCGATCTTCTGGAAATCGTCATCCTTCTTGAGCTTCTCTGCCGTGCTCTCGACCTTGGACGGATCGTCCATCTCAATAGCAAAGGAAGCCGGCAGCGGGTTCTGGCCATCGAGCGCGCTCATGGTGGCGTCGGCGTTGCCCGACATCTTGCTCGTATACTCGGCCAGCGCGTCGTCCTTGTCCTTATAGGTCACGGACTTGACGTTATTCCACGTCTTAAGCTCGGCCTCAAAAGCCTGAACATCGGCCTGATCGGCGTCATCGCTAATGAACGCGTTGATGACAACCTGATCCTCGACGGTGCCGATCACGGAGTTCAGCATCGCGGAGCCCATGATGAACAGGCCGATGATAAACAGCGACAGGAAGATCGTGATGACGGCGCCGAGCGAGGTAGTCCAGTTACGGAAGAAGTGGCTGATTGCCTCTTTGAAGGAGTAGCCCACGTTAGTTGGTGCCATAGTTGCCGTAACCTCCCCTCTCCTGGTCGCGGATGACGTGGCCGCCCTCGAGGGCGATCACGCGACGGTGCATGCTATCGACCATCTCGCGGTCGTGCGTGGCGACGATCACGGTGGTGCCGGTGCGGTTAATACGCTCAAGCAGCTTCATGATGCCCAGCGAGATCGCCGGGTCGAGGTTGCCCGTGGGCTCGTCGCAGATCAGCAGCGGCGGACGGTTGACCATAGCACGGGCGACGGCAACGCGCTGCTGCTCGCCACCGGAAAGCTGGTCGGGCAGCGAGTCCATCTGATCGGCCAGACCGACCAGACGCAGCACCTCGGGCACCTGGCTGCGAATGACGCCCTTGGGCTTGCCGATGCACTGCAGGGCAAACGCCACGTTTTCGTAGGCGGTCTTTTGCGGCAGAAGCTTAAAGTCCTGGAACACGGCGCCAATCTGGCGGCGCAGGAACGGAACCTTGCGGTTCTTGATCTTCATGAGGTCCTGACCGGCAACCAGGATGCGGCCGCTCGTCGGCTTGACGTCGCGGTTGAGCGTCGACAGCAGCGTGGTCTTACCCGAGCCGGAGTGACCGACCAGGAAGACGAACTCGCCCGGATAGATCTCGATGTTGATGTCGTCGAGTGCAGGCTTGTTGGGCTGTGCCGGATAGATCTTGGTGACATGCTCCATAAGGATGACGGGCTCGACACCGGCCTGCTTGGCCATCTTCTTGCGGCTGGCCTGCGGATCGATGGGCGCAAACACCGACGTAAAATCGGGGTTGTTGAGCGCGTTATCGAGGCTTGCGACCTCGGCTGCCTGATCGCTCTCGACCACCGGGGCAGCAGGCTGCGTGGGATCGGGAATAGCAGCAAAGAGACCGGACTGCGCAGGCTGAGGAGCCGGCGTCGCAGGGGCCATGGGGTCGGGAATGCCGGCCATGGTAGGCTGCGGCGTGGCGGCACCAGCCTGAGGCTGCTCCACGCGAGCGGTCACGGCCTGAACGGGCTCAAAACCCGCCGTGCCGGAAAGCGCGACATCGCTGGTTGGATTGTAGGCAAAGGAATCGGATGCCGGCTGTGCCTGATCTGCCGGCTGAGCGGGGGCCTGAGCAACAGGCTGGCCCTCTGAATCCGGAGTGGCGAAACGACTGCCCTGGACGCCTGCCTGCGTCTTGGGGGCATCATCGCCCGCACCGGAGGTACGGAAGTGGTTACCCACTGGTGCTCCTTATCGTCGTGCGTTTAAACTACATGAGCGCTTTGTATTTTAGCAGCATTAGCTTTGCTGCACATAAGAAGCATGGCGTGCTTAGGGATCCCGTCGGCCGGGCACAGGGCTACTCTCCAAATCGTCCTCGGACATGTCGGAGCCCCCGCCGCGCGCTTCGCGCTGCGGGGGCTCCTCCGTCCTGCGGAAAGATTTGGAGAGTAGCCCTGTGTCCGGCCTGCGGTAACTAAGGGGTCGCCGCGTTTTACTTGGGGTGCTGCATATACAAAGTTGGAAGGGTCTGAATTGCGCTTTGTCGATATATTCCCTTTTCCCTGATGGAACCGTGCTTGAGGGGCGTCTTCATAAGTTGCGGTGAAATAGGGACTGTTTTACCAGTTAAAAGGTCTAATCAGTCCCTATTTCACCGCAACTGAAACAGGGGCGCTCTCCAAGAGAGCGCCCCTGCCGGGTTTCCATAGTTCTGGCGAAGCAGTCCTT
>CALINZ010000288.1 GCA_938045085.1 uncultured Collinsella sp.
CATCCCCAAGGTAGGTTATGTGACTAATTGATCAGGGGTATTTATCTCAAGCCTTGGGCATTTGCTCGATAGATAAAATGAGGCATCCATGAAGCTCTCGATGATTACACGCACCGTCACGGGTACCATAGGCGGGGACACCGTGACCAAGGAGACAACGATGAAGCAAATCGATACGGCCCAGCTCGACACCGCCGCCTGTCAGGCTCAGGCTGCCGAGTACCACGCCCGTGGCTTTAACTGCGCCCAGGCCGTCGCCTGCACGCTCGCGCCCGCCGTCGGGCTCGACCCCCAGATCGCCTTTACCCTCACCGAGGGCTTTGGTGCCGGCATGGGCGGCATGACCGAAACCTGCGGCGCCATCTCGGGAGCCGTGGCCATCATGGGCTTTGTAATGAGCGACGGCATGGAAAACCCCAAGACCAAGGGCCAGACCTACAAGCTGTCGCGCGAAATCGCCAAGCGTTTTGACGAGAAGAACACGACGACCGTCTGCGGCACGCTCAAGGGCATCGGATCGGATAAGGGTCCGCTCCGCAGCTGCCCTGGTTGCATCGACGATGCCATCGAGATCGCCTGTGATGTGCTAAAGCAGCTTGCCGAGTAAACAGCTGCGACATAAAACGGCGGCCGACGCGCTTGGGATCTATCCAAAGCGCGCCGGCCGCCGTCGTTAGAACTCGGCAAATTCGGGAGCGCCGACCTCGATCTCCTCGCGCCCCGCCATAAGCTCGCGCATCTTAGCGCAAAACGGCTCCTGCTCCCCCGCTTTAAACACCAAATGAATCGTCACGGCATCCGTGTAATCGGTATCCGAAACCTTGGCACCCGAATCCTGCGCCAGGCGAAGCACCTGCTCGTATTGCGGATAGGCCACATGAGCATCAACGGGCACAACACTTGTCATCTCGACGATCTGTCCGGCCTCCTGAGCCGCGGCCACCGCCGCCTGCGTCGCCGCAGTGTAGGCACGCACCAAGCCACCCGGGCCCAGCAACGTTCCGCCAAAATAGCGCGTCACCACGCAGCATACGTTTTTGAGCTCTGCGCCGCGCAACACCTCGAGCGTCGGCATACCGCTCGTGCGGCTCGGCTCACCGTCATCGCTCTGGCGCTCGCGTCCATCGACCAAAATCCACGCGGGAACATTGTGTCGAGCGTCGTAATGACGCTTACGAACCATCTCGATAAAGGCATTCGCCTCATCCTCGGACTCAATATGGACCAGCTGGGCAATAAACCGGCTCTTGCGGTCCACAAACTCGCCCGAAGCCTCAATATTCGACTGCAGAGTAAAATAGCTGTCCAACAAAGCCCCTCAACAACAAGCAAAGCAACAAACAGCCTCAATAATACGGCAAAGCCCGTACCGATAACCCCGGTAAATAGAACGGCGAAGTCAATGACCAGGCAAAGACAGAGAGACGCCAAGAACGGAACCGCCGATGATTCCGTCAACGAAAGCGAGAACCCGTCAGCGCGAGCAAGGTGCCTTGAAAGACGAGGGCATTGACCTTATGGTCATGCCCGAAGGCTTAAAAGGCAGATTGCCGCGCTGACGGGTTCGCAGCGTCAACAAGAAAGCTGAGTGGGCCTATAAGCCGGGTTCTGTCGTGAACGGTCATTTATCTTGTCTGCACGTTACCGTGCAGCTCCACGCACGCTACCCGAACGCGGACCGGGCCGGCCCATAGCGTTCCTATTCGCGCTTGCTCCGGATGGGGCTTGCCAAGCCGCCGTGTTGCCACGACGCTGGTGGTCTCTTACACCACCGTTTCAGCTTTTCCCTTTACGCCTTGCGGCGCAGGTGGGAGTCTTCTTTTCTGCGGCGCTTTCCGTCGGATCACTCCGCCCGGCCGTTAGCCGGCATCCCGCCCTCTGGAGCCCGGACTTTCCTCACGCGTGCTGCAAGCAGCACATCGCGCGACCGTCTGGCCCACTCAGCAGTGCAAGAGTGTAGCACACCGTTGCCGCAGGCAACGGCACAACACAAGCGCTCGCACGATAAACCAAGAACCACGCTATGCAGTACAATAGGGTCGTCGATGGGCAACGTCGTCAGTCGAGACGCGACCGCGCTCCGCACCCCTCCGTCTACTCGGTGTGTTCCCGCCTCCTCCCCGAGGCGGGATGTCGGCATTTTTTCATGCACCGACAACCAAATAGCCTGTGTACAGCATGGGCAGCATCGCGTATCTCGGCACCAAATGCAAAAAGGGACCCGTCCATTACGAACGGATCCCTTAAAACAAGTGATCGTCAAACCGATTTACTCGGCGTCGGTCTCCTCGTCCTTCTTCTCGGAAGGCAGCGGGGTAACCTCGATCTCGACGCCCAGGGTCTCAGCAGCAGACTTCATGGACAGGGAGATACGACGACGGTCGAGGTCGATCTCCATGACCTTGACCTGAACCTTGTCGCCCACGTGGGTGACCTGAGAAGGCTGATCGACGTGCTTGTTGGCCATCTCGGAGATGTGCACCAGGCCCTCGATGCCCTCGCCCAGGTCGACGAAAGCGCCGAACGGGACAAGCTTGGTCACAGTGCCCTCGACGATAGCGCCGACGGGGTACTTCTTGACCAGTGCGCGCCACGGATCCTCGGTGGTCTGCTTGAGGCCCAGGGAGATGCGCTCGCGCTGCAGATCGACGTCGAGCACCTCGACGGTGACCTTGTCGCCGACCTTGACGACCTCGGACGGATGGTCGATGTGCTTCCAAGACAGCTCGGAGACGTGGATCAGGCCGTCGACACCGCCCAGATCGACGAACGCGCCGAAGTTGACGATGGAGGACACGACACCCTCGCGGATCTGGCCCTTCTTGAGCTGGGACAGGAAGGTCTCGCGCACTTCGGACTGAGTCTCCTCCAG
>CALINZ010000289.1 GCA_938045085.1 uncultured Collinsella sp.
CACGTTCCGCGTGCGCGGCGATGTTGTCGACGTGTATCCGCCTTATGCCGAGCATCCGTTGCGGTTTGAGTTCTTTGGCGACGAGGTCGAGCTGATTGCCGAGATCGATGAGGTCACCGGTGAGATGCTTCGTGAGTACGAGGCCATCCCTGTATGGCCGGCATCGCACTACGTGACCGAGAAGCCGAAGGTCAAGGCGGCTCTGAAATCGATCAGCGAAGAGTGCGAGAAGCGCGTGGCGGAGCTCAAGGCGACCGACAAGTTGCTCGAGGCGCAGCGTCTGCAGCAGCGCACCGATTATGATCTTGAGATGCTCGAGACGATGGGCTTTTGCAACGGCATCGAGAACTACTCGCGTCATCTGGACGGTCGCAAGCCGGGTGAGCCGCCGTTTACCCTAATCGATTACTTTCCCAAGGATATGCTCTGCATCATCGATGAGAGCCATGTGACGGTGCCGCAGATTCGCGGCATGCACGAAGGTGACCGCTCGCGTAAGGTGACGCTGGTGGAACACGGTTTTCGCCTGCCCTCGGCGCTCGATAACCGCCCGCTTCGTTTCGATGAGTTTGAGGCAAGGATACCCCAGTTTATCTATGTTTCGGCCACGCCGGGCGACTACGAGCTGCGGGTGAGCCAAAACGATGTGGAGCAGATTATTCGTCCGACTGGCCTGCTCGACCCCAAGATTGACGTGCGTCCAGTTCGCGGCCAGATTGACGATCTTGAGGACGAGATTCGCGAGCGCGTTGCCCGCAAGGAGCGCGTGCTGGTGACCACGTTGACCAAGCGCATGGCCGAGGACCTGACCGACCATCTGCTCGACGCGGGCATTAAGGTCAATTACATGCACTCTGATACGGCGACAATGGACCGTGTCGAGATCCTGCGAACGCTGCGCGAGGGCAAGATCGATGTTCTCGTTGGCATCAATCTGCTTCGCGAGGGCTTGGATCTCCCCGAGGTCTCACTGGTGGCAATTCTCGATGCCGATAAGGAAGGCTTCTTGCGCAACCGTCGTTCGTTGATTCAGACGATTGGCCGTGCGGCCCGTAATGCCGACGGCGAGGTCATCATGTATGCAGACGTTGTGACCGATTCGATGAAAGAAGCCATCGAGGAGACGCAGCGCCGTCGCGAGATTCAGATGGCATATAACGAAGAGCATGGCATTGTGCCCAAGACGGTCCGCAAGGCCATTAACGACATTTCGAGTTTTATTGCCGAGGCCGAAAAAACCGTGGGTTCCAAGGGACGCTCGAAGGGCGACTCTCTTGGCCATGGTGCATTCTATACGCCCGATGAGTCGGGCGAGGGCGGCGTGCCGGAAACGGTGGCGCCCGAGCAGACACTTGCGGAGCAGTTGGAAGAACTGCCGCATGACGAGCTTGTGCGGATTGTCGAAACCATGGAAGAGGATATGCGTAACGCTTCTGCCGCCATGGACTTTGAGGAGGCGGCGCGCCTGCGCGATGCCGTCGTTCAGATTCGGGCGATGCTCGAGGGTGCGTCTGAGGACGAGACGATCGAGCGCTTACGTTCGCAGGCCCGCAAGGGTTCCACGTTCGCATCGGGCAGAAAACGCCAGGGTACACGGTTTAAGAAATAGCGAACAGGCCCCGAGTTCCCTGTGGAGCTCGGGGCCTGTGTCTTTTGCGCGCTGGAATTCGTGCGTTAGAGGTCCGCGATCAGGGCTTCGGCACAACGGATGCCGTCGGTGGCCGCGCTCATGATGCCGCCAGCATATCCAGCTCCCTCACCACAAGGGTAGAGGCCCGGGGTCGACACGGCATGGCACGTTCGGTCTCGGGTGACAGTGACAGGTGAGCTCGAACGAGTCTCCACGCCGGTAAGAACGGCATCGGGACGGTCGTAGCCTCGTAGCTTTTTTCCGAGTAGGGGAAGTCCCAGGCGGAGCGACTCGACGATATGCTGCGGCAGGGCTTCGTCAATTGCCGTCCAGGTCACACCGAGCGGATAGGTGGGCTTTACCTTTCCGGGCGCCTTGCTGGCGCGTCCTGCGAGGAAATCTCCGACGAGTTGTGCCGGTGCGTTCCAGTTGGAACCGCCCAGGCGATAGGCGGCCGCCTCGCAGGCACGCTGGAGCTCGATGCCGGCGAGCGGGTCATCGTTGGGAAGGTCCTCAGGCGTGACGTTAACGAGCAAGGCGGCATTTGCGTTGCGTCCGTCGCGGGCATTGAGGCTAGCGCCGTTGACGCACAGGTGGCCCTGCTCGGAAGAGGCGGCGACAACCTGTCCGCCGGGGCACATGCAAAACGAGAACACGCTGCGGCCGTTGGGAAGATGGGCGACGAGCTTGTAGGGGGCTGCTCCGAGGGCAGGATGTCCCGCCAAGGCTCCATATTGGGCTCGGTCGATGTCGCGCTGTGGATGCTCGATGCGCACACCCATGGCAAAGGTCTTTTGCGCGAGGGCAACATTATGTTCTTTGAGAAGCTCGAATACGTCGCGGGCGGAATGGCCGCAGGCGAGAATGAGGTGCTTTGTGGCGATTGTCTCGCTTGTGGTTTCTTGGGGCGGTTGGACATCGACGCCGGTGATGGCGCCAGATCCATCGGTTCGAATATTGACGAGCTTTGTTCGATAGCGGACGGTTCCACCGAGCTGCTCGATGCGTTGAGAAATGTTGGTGACGACGGTGGGGAGGATGTCAGAGCCAATGTGCGGCTTGGCGTCCCACAGGATGTCGCGAGGTGAGCCAGCTTCGACGAAGGTCTCAAGAATCAGTCGATGGGCAGGATTCTTGGTTCCCGTGTTGAGCTTGCCGTCCGAGAAGGTCCCTGCGCCGCCCAGGCCAAATTGGATATTGCTTTCGGGGTCGAGGATACGCTCCTTAAGAAAGAGATCAATCGCTTCTGAGCGGCGAAGTGCGGGGTCGCCGCGCTCGATGAGCAGGGGTTTAAGGCCCGCTTCGGCAAGGGTCAGGGCGGCGAAGAGACCGGCGCAACCGGCGCCGACAACGACGGGACGCTCCTTAGGTGCATTCGGGACAGGGTTGGGGAATGAAGGCGCCTCGCCGTCTACCATGCGGATGCGCGAGCGGTCGCGCTCGGCGACGCGGTCGACCACCTCCTGCTCGAGTCGGGAGCTTGTCAGTTCAACTCGAAAGCTCAAAATAAAATGGACATCTCGCTTTTTACGGGCGTCGATTGACTTGCGATGGAGCTCAATGGCTTTAATCTGGGAATCCTCGCATCGCAGGGCTCGTTTGACGGCGCGTCTACCAATAGCAAGACAGGCGGTTTCGTCGCCGGCCTCATCGAGTGACGCGTGGACTTGGGTGATTTCGATCATCGAGGTCTCCTTAGATGCAAGAAAGAGGCCGCCCGGTGTCCCAGACGGCCCGAATGCGTTTTGATTATAGACTGCGCGGCTATAGGCTGCTTGCAGCGCGAATACCCGAGATCCAAGCCCACGCAAGGTTGAAACCGCCGCAATCGGCATCGATGTCGAGTGCCTCGCCACAGATGTAAAGTGGGGCGCCTGCCGCGTTGCTCACGCAGAGGTCGGGAGCTGAGACGCTCTCGATGGGCACGCCGCCGCGCGTGACCTGGGCCGAACGCTCCTCTGTCGTTCCCTCGACGAGCAGCTTAAAGTGCTTGAGGATTGAGACCAGATGGATGACGTCGTACGACCCGGGGTGGCACTGTTCGAATGCGGTGCAGACAACGTGAGAGAACTGCGGGGCGAGCATGCCGTCGAGCCAGCGGGGGTCGCGGGGTGAAAAGCCGCCGAGCAACTCAACTCGCTGGTTGAGCATATCGAGCAACTCGTCTTTGGAGAGGTCGGGGAAAACGTCGAGCAGAATCGTGTCTCCGCGCTGGACGCGACGGGAGAGGTTAAAGGCGGCAACGCCCGAGATGCCAAAGGTTCGGAAGAGCACTTCGCCGTCTTCGCGCCAGAGCTCCTCGTGATTGCGGGTGAGCGTCAAGCGGGCGCGGACGCGCAGACCATCCAACGTCTTGAGTGCCGCCCGATCGCCAACGACCGTTGCCGATACGGGGCAGAGGATGGGGCGCAGCGAAGTGAGGGGGAGGCTAAACGTATCGGCGATACCGGTGGGGTTGCCACCCGTGGCGATAATTACGGCATGTGCCTGCAGGGCCTCGTTCTTGCGAGGGACATCGGCGAGCGCTTTCCGAAGCGAGCGGAGCTCCGATTTTCGGTCGTCGTGCTTTTTTGCCTTGAGCGCCCGCGCTGGACGGTCTATTTGGAGTGCCCAGCCTTCGGAAGCTTTGTGCACCGAGGCAACGTTGGCTCCGCAGATTAAGGTGATACCTAGGCGGTCGCAAACGTTGAGAAGCGCGTCGCGCACCGATTCGGCGCGAAGCGAGCGCGGGTACAGCCGGCCTTCCTCGGAGGTTGTCATGATGCCCAGCGAGGAGAAGAAACCCATAAGCTCTTGTTCGGGCTGGGGGCCCATGACAGATTCGACGAATGCGGGGCGGTTATACCGCTGAGGATCAATCGATTCGTTGGAGAGGTTGCAGCGGCCGTTACCGGTCGCAAGGAGCTTAAGGCCGCAGGCGACATCGCACTCAACGATGCAGACGCTTTTGCCAGCGCGTGCGGCCGTAATGGCGGCGGCGAGGCCTGAAGCCCCGCCGCCGATTACCAGGACGTCATAGAAGGCGCTCGTGTTCACTTAGGCCTCGTCGGTCTCGTGCGGGGTAATGGCCTCGACGGCAGAGACTGCCTTGGGCAACATGCCATCGGGCAGCGCAGTCTCGACCTCGCCCTTATCGCAGGCCTCGGCGAGTGCTGGATTAATGGGAAGCTGGCCCAAGATGTCGAGGTTATAGCGCTCTGCGACCTCGGGGAGCTTGCTCTTGCCAAAGACCTCGATCTTCTTGCCGCAGTCGGGGCACTCAATATAGCTCATGTTCTCGACAATGCCCAGAATGGGGACGTTCATCTTCTCGGCCATGTTGACCGCCTTGGCGACGATCATCGAGACCAGATCCTGCGGGCTCGTGACGATGACGATGCCGTCGACGGGCAGCGACTGGAAGACGGTGAGCGCGACGTCGCCTGTTCCCGGAGGCATGTCGACCAGCAGGTAGTCGATGGGGCCCCACGAGGTCTCGCTCCAGAACTGCCTAATGGCGCCTGCGATGACCGGACCGCGCCAAAGGACGGGGTCGGTCTCGTTTTGGAGCAGCAGGTTGGAGCTCATGACCTTGACGCCGTGCTCGGAGATTTCGGGCAGCATAAGGTTGCCAAGGGCATGGACGTGGCGTCCGCTCATACCGAACATCTTGGGGATAGAGGGACCGGTGATGTCGGCATCGAGGACGCCGACCTTGTGGCCGTGACGGGCAAGCTCGGTGGCGATGGCACCGGTGACAAACGACTTGCCGACACCGCCCTTGCCGGAAAGTACGGTGATGACGCGTTTGACCTCGGACAGCGTGTTCTCCTCAAATTGCGACGGCGACGTTTGTCCACCGGCGGCCTGTGCGTGCTCGCAACCCATGTATGACTCCTTTGTATATGTTGGGGCCGGGGCCCCGTGATGTGACACGAGCGTCATTGTACCCTCGTTTGCGAGCGGGAGTCATTTGCGATGCATTTGGGCCGAGCGTGCTTGCAATACGATGGTCCTAAGCGAATGGGCGGGCTTACTGAACTTTGCTGGCGAACTCGAGGTATTGCATGCGCTGCAGCTTGTCGATCGTTGAGGCGTATGGGCTGTCTTCAGATTCCAAGTCGTAGCGCAGCCCGTCGGCACCAAGGTAGCCGGCGACATTGATGGTGGGCACATCTGACCTTGTTGCAAGCAGAGCCTTTTGATAGTCGGTGAGCGGGGCGCCGATCTTATTAAGGGTAATGGCTGCAATCTCGTTTGCCCCGACGGTGTCGTAGACGTTGAGCTCGGTATTGCCGGCGATTTCATAGTTAGCCCAAACGAAATAGGTCGACTGATAGATACGGAAAGCGTGGCTTGCCGTATCTTCCTGAGGGTACAGCTCGTCGTTGAGAGTCGTTGCGGCGCTCGGCTGATGGTCGCCAAAAAAGACAAGGACAACCGGTCTGCCGATATTGCGGAGCTCGTTGATAAAGTACTCGAGGTCCCGGTCGGATGCGTTGATGCAGGTAAGATAGGTGTTGAGCGCGCTATTGGCACCCTCGCTGGCTCCCTCGACCCAATAGTTTGTCAGCTCCTCGGCGGGAACGGTGCCATAGTCGTAGCCGCCGTGATTTTGCATCGTGACGTCAAAGATGAACTGCGGGGCTTCGTCGGTTCTAAGCAGGTCGAGTATCTTGTCGTAGGTGGCGTAGTCGCATACGCCGGCATGGTAACAGGGCGCACCTTCGAAATCGCCGATTGAAAGAAAATCTCCGAAGCCCAGCTGCTGATAGATTTTATCTCGATGGTAGTTGACGGGGTTTTGCGGGTGCATAGCGGTAGCGGTATACCCAAGCTCCTTAAGGTCCTTTGCCAGGCTGTTGACGCCATTCATCTGATATAGCTGATAGGGGATTTTGCCTAATCCGACAAAGGCCGTTGTCGCTCCGGTCAAAAATTCGAATTCGGAGTTCGCCGTTCCGCCACCGGCGACCGAAGCGAGCATGGTGCCGCGAACAAGTGTGTCGGGAAGCGAGTTGTAGAATGCGGGGCCGGTGTACCCGGCCGCCTGGAGCTGCTCAAAGCACGAAAGGTCGCTAAAACTCTCGTTCATGACGGCAACAATCGTCGGCTTGATTTCATTGAACTGGGCAACGGCCGCCGCGCGCTGCTCGCTCGCGCCATACGTGCTGTCGTAGGTGGCGGCGAGCTCCTGCTCGATGCTCTGCGCCTCATCGGGCGTATAGTCTTCGGGCTTCTCAATGGGCAACTCGTTGACCATTTCGGTGAACGAAGTGATAAAACCCTGAGACGCATACGTGGTGATGGGCTGCCAACGGTCAAATCCAAAATTCAGCGCCTTCTCCAAGTCGATGCTGGAAAAGCCCGAGAGCCCCACAACGGTCACTAGCAGAAAAGCGCAGAGGTTAGCGGCGATTGCGGGGAAGACATGGGTGGGCATACGGAGCTTTCGCGGTCGGATAAGCGAAAGAAGCCCCAGGGAAATCTCCAGCAGGGCGAGAGAGGTTACGATTCCGGCGGTAAAGGTAAACTCGTATCCCTCGCTCACTTCCATTGCAGTGCCAAGGGCCAAGATATCGCTTGGCAGGATGGCTTCGCCTTTAAACGTTATGACGAAGTGCTCGGCAATGCCAAGGATACAACAGACGACGGGCACGAGGGCCATGACGCCTCCATGACGCTGTCCCAGCAGATAAAGGGAGAGCAGAACCGTCGCGAGCAGCCCGACGGAAAACCCGAATGAGTTGGCGGGAATGTGATAGAACGTTTCGTTGCAGGCAATTTCAAGTGAAACGAACGAGAGCGCTGAAACAGCGGCGATGACAAGGATGTCACGGCAAATACAGGCAACCGTTCCCGTCTCAAGATCGGTTTGGTCGATAAGTCCCGAAACCAAGGGCTCGACAAGCAGTACGACGGCGGCAGCACCGAGCGCCGAATAAGAAAGGACCCATAGGGAACTGTCCTCATTTACGAGCAATTGATTCGTAATCCATGCAGCTACCACGCCGAGCGGGATGAGGAGCGTCGCGCACCAAAAGACGCGGGCAATTGGCGGCTTTTCATTGTGTTTGATTGAAAAATACACGCGCACGACGACGGTGGCCACGATAAGGACGGCGATGAATATGGGCAGATTGGCCATGTCGCTCGAAGTGATTTCAAGGGGGATATCTTCGGTCATGGACGTTCCTCTGTTACAGCAAATTAAGTTCAGTAGTAGATTACTGTAACCTTTCCACGGCATTTCGAGAAACAAAGCACCCGATACGCAAAGCTAAAGGTCTGCGAATCTTGTATTACGAACATCTGTGCGCGTCGAGTGCGCTAAACTCATCGACAGTATGATTCGATGCAATAGGAGGCAAGGAGCTTCCATGTCTGATTCTTCTATCGTTATTCGCGGCGCTCGTGAGCACAACCTCCGTGATATCGATGTTTCCATTCCGCGTGACCAACTCGTGGTCATTACCGGTCTTTCTGGCTCGGGCAAGAGTTCGCTGGCATTTGACACTATCTATGCCGAGGGCCAGCGTCGATACGTCGAGAGTCTTTCGAGCTATGCGCGCCAGTTCTTGGGCCAGATGGACAAACCCGACTTGGATTCAATCGACGGCCTTTCGCCGGCGGTGTCGATCGACCAAAAGACGACGTCTAAAAACCCTCGCTCGACGGTTGGCACCGTAACCGAGATTTATGACTATCTGCGCCTGCTGTTCGCCCGTGTGGGCACCCCGCACTGTCCCGAATGCGGCCGCGTCATTGAGCGCCAGACGACCGACCAGGTTGCCGACAAAGTCTTGGCGGCGGGGGAGGGTCGCCGCGCGTTTGTGCTGGCACCGGTGGTGCGCGGGCGAAAAGGCGAGTACACCAAACTGTTTGAGGACCTTCGCGCCGAGGGCTTTAGCCGCGTGCGTGTCGACGGCGAAGTGCGCTCGCTCGATGATCCGATCGATCTGGACAAGAAGTTCAAACACGATATCGAGGTCGTAGTCGACCGCATCGTGATCCGTGAGAATTCTCTGGGCCGTATCGCCGAGTCTGTTGAACAGGCGACTGCCTTGGCGCACGGTAATGTGAACGTATACATGCTGCCCGATCGCGATGCTCCCGAGGGGACCGAGGGCGAGCTACTGGAGTATTCGTTGGCTCTGGCATGCCCGGAGCACGGGCACTCCATCGACGACCTACAACCCCGCGACTTTTCGTTCAACGCTCCCTATGGCGCATGTCCTGAGTGCGACGGCCTGGGCTTTAAGAAAACCGTTGATGCCGAGGCGCTGATCGAGGATCCCTCGAAGTCCATTGCCGACGGAGTCTTTGGTAGCCTGTTTGGCAATTCGAACTACTATCCGCAGATTTTTGCTGCGGTCTGCAAACACTTTAAGGTGAGCGCCGATACGCCGTGGGGGGACTTGCCCCCTCGCGTGCGTCGTGCGTTTTTGGATGGCATGGGCGACACGAAGATTTCGGTCGACTATCAAAAGCTCGATGGGCGTCGCAGCCAGTGGGATACCAAGTTTTCGGGCGTTCGCAACATCCTGTACGAACGCTATACCGAGACGACGAACGAGAACACCAAGGCGCGCCTGGAGAAGTACATTCGCGAGGAGCCGTGCTCGAGCTGTCACGGTGCTCGCCTGCGTCCCGAGATGCTTGCCGTCACCGTGGGCGGCAAGTCCATTTACGAGGTTTGTTGCCTGTCGTGCCGTGAATCGCTCGAGTTTTTTGAGGGCCTGGAACTCACCGAGCGCCAACAGTTTATCGGCGGCCGTATCGTCAAGGAAATCCTGGAGCGCTTGCGTTTTCTGGTCGATGTTGGACTCGACTATCTGACGCTCGATCGTGCCTCGGCGACGCTTTCCGGTGGCGAGGCGCAGCGTATTCGACTGGCAACGCAGATCGGCGCGGGTCTCATGGGCGTGCTCTATATTCTGGACGAGCCCTCGATCGGTCTTCATCAGCGTGACAACGAGCGCCTGATTAAGACGCTCGAGCGCCTGCGCGATATCGGCAATACCGTTATCGTTGTCGAACACGACGAGGATACAATCCGTGCCGCCGACTACGTGATCGACATGGGGCCCGGCGCCGGTGTCAACGGCGGGCACGTAGTCGCGGCGGGAACGCCTGCTGATATCATGGCGTGTCCTGAGTCGATGACGGGCGCTTACCTGACCGGCAAACGAATGATTCGGGTGCCTGATGAACGGCGCAAGCCCGGTCGCGGCTGCCTTAAAATTACGGGCGCTCGAGCCAACAACCTCAAAAACGTTACTGCCAAGATCGAGTTTGGTACGCTTACGGTTGTTACCGGCGTGTCGGGATCGGGCAAGAGCTCCCTGGTTACCGACACCATTGCGCCTGCCCTTACGAATGCCATTCACCGCTCGACGCGCCCTGTGGGTCCGTATAAGAAAATCGAGGGCATTGAGTGTATCGATAAGGTTATCGATATCGACCAGTCGCCGATTGGCCGTACGCCGCGTTCCAACCCTGCTACCTATATCGGCCTGTGGGATGATCTTCGCGCACTGTTTGCGAGTACGCCGGAGTCGAAGGCGCGCGGCTACTCGCCGGGTCGTTTCTCCTTTAATGTGAGTGGCGGGCGCTGTGAGGCGTGCAAGGGCGACGGGCAGATCAAGATCGAGATGCACTTCCTTCCCGATATCTACGTCCCCTGCGAAGTTTGCGGCGGTAAACGCTACAACCGCGAGACACTCGAGGTCACCTACCGTGGCAAGACCATCTCGGACGTGCTCGACATGAGCGTCACCGAGGCGCTGGCCTTCTTTGGGAATATCCCGCAGATTAAGCGCAAGCTCCAGACGCTGTACGATGTAGGCTTAGGCTACGTGAGCCTGGGCCAGCCCGCCACGACGCTCTCGGGCGGCGAGGCGCAGCGTGTGAAGCTCGCCAAGGAGCTTCATCGACGCCAGACGGGCAAGACGTTCTATATTTTGGACGAGCCGACGACCGGTCTTCATTTTGAGGACGTCCGCCAGCTGCTCGATGTGCTGCAGCGTTTGGTCGATGCGGGCAACACGGTGCTGGTGATTGAGCACAACCTTGATGTCATCAAGGTTGCCGACCGCCTGATCGATATGGGTCCCGAGGGCGGTAACGGCGGCGGAACCGTCGTGGTTTCGGGCACACCGGAGCAGGTTGCGGACTGTCCGCAGAGTTATACGGGCAAGTTTTTGGCGCCGTTGCTCAGGCGTGACCGGGAGCGTCAGGCTCAACTTGATGCTCAATAAATAGG
This sequence comes from uncultured Collinsella sp., assembly GCA_938045085.1. Taxonomy (GTDB): domain Bacteria; phylum Actinomycetota; class Coriobacteriia; order Coriobacteriales; family Coriobacteriaceae; genus Collinsella. The sequence continues at coordinate 10,875 of CALINZ010000289.1, forward strand.
CGATTCAGTTTATGGGCGCCATCGACTCCTTGTGATTCGATGGCGCTTGCTGTGCCGAAGTGACGTATGCAGCCGAATTGGACATATACTTAATCCTTGCGTCCGAATGCGAGGGAAAGGATATGTCATGGCAAAGGCTGTAAAGACGCCAAAAACCAATGCGATGCGCGAGCTGGAAAGCGCCGGCATTTCCTATGTTCTACATACGTACGAAGACGATGGTGATGAGTCGGTGGGCCTGGGTGTCGCGATTTCGGAGCAGCTTGGCGAGGAGCCCGGTCAAGGATTTAAGACTTTGGTCTGCGTGACACCGTCCAACGACTATGTCGTGTGCTGTATCCCTGTTGCCGACGAGCTCGATCTAAAGTCCGCCGCGCGTGCCGCGGGGGAGAAGTCCTTGGCCATGATGCATGTGAAGGATTTGCTTGCGGCGACTGGCTACGTTCGCGGCGGCTGCAGCCCGGTCGGTATGAAAAAACGCTACCGGACGCTCATTGATGAGACATGTGTCCTTTGGGATACCATTTTTATTTCGGGAGGCAAGCGTGGTTATCAGCTCGAGCTTGCACCCGATGATTTAATTGCATTTTGCGGGGCGACGGTTGCCGCGATTACGAGAGAGGACTGAGCGATGCCGCAGGAAGAATTGAAGCGCGGAGCTCATTTTGCAAAAGAATCTGCGCCTCAGACACCCTCATCCGAAGCTTCTTCGTCGCGAGATGACACTGACGACATGGGCTCGTCGGACTACTCCACGGTTGGTCGTTCCGCCGGGCTTATGACCATCCTGACCATCGTGTCTCGCGTCACCGGTTTTATCCGCACGTGGGCAATGGCGGCCGCTATCGGCATGTCGCTGCTCTCGTCCTCCTATCAGGTCGCCAACAACCTGCCCAATATGCTCTACGAACTCGTGATGGGCGGCATGCTCGTGACGGCGTTTTTGCCCGTGTACATGGGCGTGAGGCGTGAGCAGGGTCGCGAGGCCTCGAACGAGTACGTGGGCAACCTGCTCGGCATTCTGCTTTTGGTGCTGGGTGGCATTTCGTTGCTGGGGACCGTGTTCGCCCCGGGCTTTATCTGGACGCAATCGTTCCTTTCGGGTGACGGCGGCAGCATGGATACCGCTGCGTTCATGTTCCGTTTCTTTGCCATCCAGATTCTGTTTTATGGTTTGGGCTCGGTGTTCTCGGGCGTTCTCAACGCACACCGCGACTACTTCTGGTCGACGTTTGCCCCGGTCCTCAACAATGTGATCGTCATTGCGAGCTTTATGGGTTTTGCGCCCGTGTCCGCACAGTTTGGCGAACGTGCCGGCATCATCTTGATTGCGGCCGGTACGACCCTCGGTGTCTTTGTTCAGATGGCATGTCAGATTCCCGCGCTTGGCAAGCACGGCGTGCATCCCCATATCCATATCGACTTTAAGGACCCCGCGCTGCGCCAGACGATTGCGCTCGGTATCCCGACGCTGCTCGCCACGGTGTGCATGTTTGTCTCGACTTCTATCACCAACGCTGCCGCGCTGGTGGTCCAGCCCGAGACGGGTCCTTCCGTCATCGCCTATGCGCGCCTGTGGTACACGCTGCCCTACGCGCTGATTGCCGCCTCGCTTTCGACGGCGCTCTATACCGAGCTCTCTCATGACGCACAGGAGAAGGATTACGACAGCGTTCGCACGGGCATTTCGCGTGGCGTCGCCCAGATGCTGTTCTTCCTGATTCCGTTCGCACTGTACCTGATTGTCTTCGCACGTCCGCTCAATATGATCTACTGTGCTGGCAAGTTCGATGAATCCGGCGTGGCGCTGGTGTCCGAGTACCTTGCCTACCTGGCGCTCTCGCTGCCGCTCTACGGCGTGGTCGTGTTGATGCAGAAGAGCTTCTCTGCCTTGCTCGACATGAAGCCCTATAGCCGCTATTGCCTGTATTCCGCCATCGGCCAGGCCGGCTCGGTTCTGCTGTTTGGCGTTGTGCTGGGCTTCGGTATGCCGGCAATCGCGCTTTCGTATGTCGTCGACTACGTGATCTTGGTCGGCTGTTCGCTGTGGTGGCTGCGTCGTCGCCTGCGTGGCCTTCAGGTCAAATCTATCCTACATGGCGGTTTCTTTGGCCTTTTGCTCGGTGGCCTAGGTGCTGCCGCAGGCGCCGGCGTCATGTGGGCGCTTGAACACTTTGTCGGGGCACTTGGCGGCTCGATTCTGATTACTCTTGGCTACGTTTGCGTTGCGGGTGTCGCCTCGCTTGTTGTTACCTTTGGCCTTGCCGTCGTCCTTAAGATGCCCGAGGTCTCGGCGCTGCTTCGTCGCAAGTAGGTGCGCGTGGCCGGTCACGACAACATACCAACGCTTGCCGAGCAGGTTTCGCGCGTTCCCACACAGCCCGGATGCTACCTTTGGAAGGATGCCAAGGGCGATGTCATCTATGTGGGCAAGGCAAAAAACTTGCGTGCCCGTATGCGTCAATACGTGACGCTGCAGGACGAGCGTCAAAAGATTCCGCTCATGATGCAGCTGGTGGCGAGCTTCGACTATATCGTGGTGGAGACCGAGCACGAGGCATTGGTGCTCGAGCGCAATCTGATTGGCCAGTACCATCCGTACTTTAACGTCGATCTCAAAGACGATAAAAGCTATCCCTTTATCGCCATCACTAAAAGCGATCTATTTCCCGCTATTAAATACACGCGCGAGCGCCATAAGCCCGGCACGCGCTATTTTGGCCCCTATACCGATAGCCGTGCGGCGCGTGAGACCATCGATACGCTACGCAAGGTCATTCCTATTTGCTCGGCATCCTGTGCTGAATGGCGCCGCTGCCGCCGCATCGTCGAATCTCATAAGGGCGAAGAAGACATCGTCAATATGATTTGCGCGCAAAACGGGCGTCCCTGCTTTGACTACCATGTCGGGCGCGGGCCGGGCGCATGCGTCGGCGCGATTTCCCCTGCCGACTATGCCAAGAACGTCAAGCGTGTCGAACGTTTCTTGTCGGGCCATCGCAAGGATGTCGTCGACGAGCTTACGTCCGAGATGACGGAGGCAGCCGAGACGCTCGATTTTGAGCGTGCGGCGCGCGTCAAGCGTCGCCTGGAAGTCATTAGGGGCCTGGACGATCGCCAACAGGTCGTTTTTCCATCGAGCGTCGATATCGACGTCATCGGCTTCTATCGCGAAGAGACTATCTCTGCCGCCTGTGTCTTTGTCGTTCGCGAGGGTCGAACGGTTCGAACCTGCGAGTTTATTCTCGATAAGGGTTTGGATGTCGACGAAGAGGAACTTCAATCGGGCTTTCTTAAGCGCTATTACGACGAGACGGCTGATATTCCAGCCGAGATCAATCTTTCTGTCGAGCTTGAGGATGCCGAAGCGTTGGGGGAGTGGCTTGCGGGCAAGCGCGAACGCTCTTGCCATCTCCATAGGCCGCAGCGCGGCGAAAAGCACCGCCTGCTCGATATGGCTTCCAAAAATGCACGCCATGCCCTCATGCGCTACATGATGCGCACGGGGTATGCTGACGATCGCACCAATCAGGCGCTCCTGGAGCTCGAAAGCGCGCTGGCGCTGCCGGCGCCGCCGTTGCGCATCGAGTGCTTCGATATCTCGACGTTGCACGGCACCTTTACCGTCGCTTCGATGGTGGTATTTACCAACGGCCGTGCCGACAAGGGCCAGTATCGTCGCTTTAAAATTCAGGCCGAATTGGACGAGGCGAACGACTTCGTATCGATGTCCGAGGTTCTGGGGCGTCGCTATGCTCCCGAGCGCATGGCGGACGAGCGCTTTGGCTCGCGCCCCGATTTGCTCGTTGTCGATGGCGGCAAGCCGCAATTGACCGCTGCAATTAAGCAACTTGAGGCGCTCGGCCTCGATATACCAGTTTGTGGCTTGGCAAAGGCCGATGAGGAAGTTTTCGTGCCGTGGGACGAGACTCCCGTCGTGCTGCCGACCGGCTCCGCTTCGCTTTATCTGATCAAGCAGGTTCGCGATGAATCCCACCGATTTGCCATCACGTTCCACCGTGAGTTGCGCGATAAAGCCATGACGGTTTCGGTACTCGATGACGTTCCGGGCGTGGGACCCACCAGAAAACGTGCCCTTATGCGCCATTTTGGCTCGATGAAGCGTTTGCGCGCGGCGAGCGAGCAAGAGATCGCGGAAGTTCGCGGCATACCTGCCGATGTTGCCAAGGCGGTCCACGAGGCGCTCGTTGCATGGAATGCCGAGCGCGCCGAGGCGGCGGCTGGCCATTCCGATAGCTAAACACGAGCCAAACAACTGATATACATGATTGCGCGATTTTCAACCATTTATTTCGCCATGATTGCCTGCTGGTTTCGGGTTTTATTAACGCTAAAACGTTTGACTAACCCAAGCGAAAACCCTGCTATCCTGCGGGTTGACGAAGACTGATATCTCACCTCGCCGATACATACTGTCTGGCGAATCGTTTGTCAATGAATTCGGTGAACGGTAGTAAATACCGTTCAAGCGTATGTATGTATCGGTCGCCGAGCGCGGCACCTCAGTTGGGTTCGTCGGTAGGTAAGGTATATATCGTCCGCAAGTTGCGCGGGGGCACGTCTAGGTGCTCCCGGGTAAGATTCTCTATTGATAGGAGAAGACATGGCCATCATCAACAAGGGTATGTCCAGGCGTTCGTTCCTCGGCCTCACCGGCAGCGTCGCTGCTGTCGCAGGGCTTGGTCTCACCGGCTGCGGTGGCAGCTCCAACGACGAGGGTTCCGCTTCCGGTTCCACCGATTCCGCCAACCGTGGCGGCGGTGTGATTACCGCTGGTTCCGCTTACGCTCCGTCCAGCTTCGATCCCGCCAGCACCGGCTCCGCTGTGGGCCTGGGTGCTAACTGGCACGTCGTCGAGGGTCTCTACGGCATCGATTACCACGACTACAGCACTTTCAACGAGCTCGCCACCGACGATCCCAAGTCCGTGGACGACACTACCTTCGAGGTCACCATCCGCAAGGGCGCCAAGTTCTCCGATGGCACCGAGGTCACCGCTGACGATGTCGTTGCCTCCTACACCGCTTGCGCCGCTTCCGCTACCTATGCTCCGTTCTTCCAGCCCTTCGAGTCCATCGAGGCCAAGGACGCCAGCACCGTGACGGTCAAGACCAAGGTCCCCAACTTCTCCCTGCTCAAGGATCGTCTGGCCATCGTCCGCGTTACCCCGGCCACTCAGACCGAGGAGGATCGCGCCAAGCAGCCGATCGGCTCCGGCCCCTGGATGTACGACTCTATCTCCGATACCGAGATTACCCTGGTTCCCAATCCTGAGTACAACGGTGAGTATGCTGCCGAGGATAAGAAGATCCAGTACAGCATCCTGACCGACCCCACCGCTCGCGTTACCGCTCAGCAGGAGGGCTCCACGCTCGTTATGGAGCTCGTTACCGCTGACGCCGTCGACCAGCTTGAGAGCGCCGGCTGCAAGATCGATAACGTTCAGGGTTTCGGCACCCGCTTCATCATGTTCAACGTCGCCAAGGAGCCTTGGAACAACGTCAAGGTCCGTCAGGCTGTCATGTATGCGCTCGACACCGAGAAGATGGTCAGCAACACCTTCGCCGGCCTTGCCACCGCTGCCAGCTGCTACCTGCCCAAGAGCTTCACCAACTATCATGAGGCTTCCACGGTGTACAAGACCGACGCCAAGAAGGCTAAGAAGCTCATCGAGGAGTCTGGCATCACCCCGGGTGCCATCACCCTGCGCACCACCGACAACGAGCAGATTAAGGGCATGGCCGCCCAGGTCAAGAACGACCTCGACGCTCTCGGCTTCGATGTGACCATCCAGACCGATACCTCGCCGGCCACCTACGCTGCCATCGACGGCGGCGAGGCCTACGATATCCTCCTTGCCCCTGGCGATCCTTCCTGCTTCGGCGCCGACCCCGACCTGCTGCTCAACTGGTGGTACGGCGACAACGTCTGGATGCAGACCCGTTGCCCGTGGAAGGAGTCCGCTGAGTGGCAGAAGCTCCACAGTCTCATGGACGAGGCTCTTGCCGCCGAGGGCGACGAGCAGCAGAAGAAGTGGAACGAGTGCTTCGACATCATTGCCGACAACGCCGTTCTGTACCCCGTTGTCCACGTCAAGACCGTCTCCGCTTCCTGGGACGATCCGTCCACTGCGCCCAACGGCGAGGCCCTCGATGGCTTCAAGGGCATCGGCACGACGAGCATGTCCTTCAGGGGCGTTGCGACCGTCAAGGCGTAAGACTCGCTTGAGTCTGTATGCAGGATGTCGGTCATTGGGGCCGTATCCTCATAGTTGAAACAAAGACCCGGGCGGCAACGATGTCGCTCGGGTCTTGTAATGAGTACCCGTACTCATATACCAGTTGGTCCTACCGACAAAAGAAAGGGGAGAGAACGTGAACAACTTGCTACGTTTGATTGGAAGGCGTCTCGTGGCGCTGCCGATCATGGCATTGGGCGTCACCGTCCTGGTGTTCTTCCTTATGTCGTTCTCCAAGACCGACCCCGCCTACACGGCGTTGGGTGACGGTGCCTCGCCCGAGGCGGTTGCCGAGTACCATGAGAAGTATGGTCTGGACGACCCCTGGCCCGTGCGCTACGTGCGCTATATGGGCGATTTGATCCATGGCGACATGGGCACCTATGGTGCTGCTCGCAACTCCGTTGCCAAGCGCATCTCCACGGCCCTGCCCGTCACGATGCAGCTGACCTTTATCGGTCTTGCCATCGGTGCGGTCGTTTCGTTTTTGCTCGGCGTCATCGCGGCACTGTATCGCGACAAATGGCCGGACCAAGTGATTCGCGTGTTTTCCATCGCCGGCTTGGCAACCCCGTCGTTCTGGCTTGCCGTTCTGTTGATCCTGCTGTTCTCTTCCTACCTTAAGGTGCTCCCGGCATCGGGTGCTCTGCCTCACTTCACCACGAATCCGGTTGGCTATCTGGGACGTATGATCATGCCCGCTATCGCCTTGGCATTTCCGCTGACGGGCCAGATGACTCGTATCGTGCGTACCGCCATGGTCGAGGAGCTCGACAAGGATTATGTCCGTATGGCTCGCGGCGCCGGCGTTCCCGAGAAGGTCGTCGTCGGCATCAACGTTCTTCGCAATGCGCTGATCACCCCGGTCACCACCCTCGGTCTTAAGATCGGTTACCTCATGGGCGGCGCCGTCGTCATCGAGGTTATCTTCAACCTCCCCGGCATGGGCACTGCGATTCTGCAGGGCGTTCAGGGCAACGAGGCGAACCTGGTTCAGGGCGTCGTTATCGTCGTTGCTCTTGCCTTCATCATCATCAACATCGTGGTTGACATGCTCTACCTGCTC
>CALINZ010000290.1 GCA_938045085.1 uncultured Collinsella sp.
GGCTTTGTGCACCAGATCACCAACATCGACGGCGAGAACAAGATCTTCGCCATCTGCAACTGCAACGTCAACGTGTGCTACGCCCTGCGCACCTCGCAGCTGTTCAACACGCCCAACCTGTCGCGCTCGGCCTATGTCGCCAAGGTCGAGAAGGATAAGTGCGTGGCCTGCGGTCGCTGCGTTGAGGTGTGTCCGGCCGGCGCCGCCAAGCTGGGCCAAAAGCTCTGCAGCAAGAAGGCGGGCGGACAGGTGCCCGAGTATCCGCGCCAGGAGTTGCCCGATGCCACCAAGTGGGACCACACCAGGTGGTCGCCCAACTACCGCAACGACAACCGCATCGAGACGCACGAGTCCGGCACCGCGCCCTGCAAGACGGCCTGCCCCGCGCACGTTGCCGTTCAGGGCTACCTGAAGCTCGCGGCGCAGGGCCGCTATGACGAGGCCCTAGCACTCATTAAGCGCGAGAACCCGCTGCCCGCCATCTGCGGCCGTGTGTGCAACCGCCGCTGCGAGGACGCCTGCACCCGCGGCCGTGTGGACGCCGCCGTGGCTATCGACGAGGTCAAGAAGTTCATCGCCCAGCGCGATCTTGATGCCGCGACCCGCTATGTCCCGCCCGTGGTGACGCCGACGCGCGCTGGCGGCTTCGATCAGAAGATCGCCATCATCGGTGCCGGTCCGGCCGGCCTGTCCTGCGCTTTCTACCTGGCCGAGAAGGGCTACAAGCCTGTCGTGTTCGAGAAGAACGAGCGCCCGGGCGGTATGCTTACCTATGGTATTCCCAGCTTTAAGCTGGAGAAGGACGTTATCGAGGCCGAGGTCGAGATCATTCGCCTGATGGGTGCCGAGTTCCGCTATGGCGTGGAGGTCGGCCGCGATGTGACGCTCGACGAGCTGCGCGAGCAGGGCTTTAAGGCCTTCTACGTGGCTATTGGCTGCCAGGGCGGCCGCCTTGCCGGTATTCCGGGCGAGGATGCCGAGGACGTGACCGTGGCCGTCGACTTTTTGCGCGAGGTCAACAGTGGCAAGATCGACGCGCTGCCCGGCCGCACCATTGTGGTGGGCGGCGGCAACGTGGCCATCGACGTTGCCCGCAACGCCTGCCGTCTGGGCTCTGAGCATGTTGAGATGTTCTGCCTGGAGAGCGAGGCCCAGATGCCCGCCAGCGAGGAGGAGCGTCGCGAGGCCGTTGAGGACGGCGCTCACATCAGCTGTGGCTGGGGCCCCAAGGAGATTCACTTGGACGAGGCCGGTCGTGTGTGCGGTATCACCTTCAAGCGCTGCACGCGTGTCTTTGACGACGAAGGCCGTTTTGCGCCCGAGTACGACGAGAACGATCTGCGCCGCGTCGATGCCGATCGTGTCGTCATGTCGATCGGGCAGTCCATTGTGTGGGGCGACCTGCTGGCTGGCTCCAAGGTGGAGCTCGGCCGCGGCCAGGGTGCCCTTGCCGATCCCCAGACCTATCAGACCGCCGAGTCCGACATCTTTGTGGGCGGCGACGTCTACACCGGCCCCAGCTTTGCCATCGACGCTATCGCCGCCGGCCACGAGGCCGCGGTGTCCATCCATCGCTTTGTGCAGCCGGGCTCCACGCTCACCATCGGCCGCAATCAGCGCCGCTACACCGCGCTCGACCGCGACGACGTTGTGCTCGAGAGCTACGACAACGCGAGCCGCGAGGTTGCGCATGTGGACCGCGAACGCGAGAAGGCTGCGCCGTTTAGCGAGTATGTTGAGACCTTTACCGAGGAGCAGGTGCGCGCCGAGACCGCCCGTTGCCTGGGCTGCGGCGCCTCGATCGTCGACCCCAACAAGTGCATCGGCTGCGGCCTGTGCACCACCAAGTGCGCGTTCGACGCCATCCATCTGGATCGCGACCGCCCCGAGTGCTCAACGATGGTCAAATACGAGCAAAAGCTCCCAAGCCTTGGCAAGTATGCTCTAAAGCGTGCCATCAAGATTAAATTTGGTCGTAAATAGGTAGCCATGGCGGGTAAGGGGACGGCGCAGACTAGATCTCGTCGTCCCCTTGCTTTGAGTTTGCATCGAATCAACCTCTGCAGAAAGGGTTTCGCCTTGCATGAATTGGGAATCGTCTATCACATCATTCGCGATGTCGAGAACGTGGCGCGCGCCAATGGCGTGCGTCGCGTTTCGAGCGTCACGCTGCTGCTGGGCGAGGTCTCGGGCGTCGTTCCCGACTTGCTACTCGACGCTTGGCGCTGGGCGGCAGATAAAAAGCCCATCACCGAGGGTGCAGAGCTTATCGTGGAGCCCGTTGAGGCCGTGACACATTGCGAGGCGTGTGGCTGCGACTACGCGACGGTCGAGCACGGCAAGGCCTGTCCCCATTGCGGTAGCGGCGAGACCTATTTGCTGCAGGGCCAAGAGGTAATGATCAAACAGATCGAGACCCCCGAAGAGGATCCGGCAGGCGCTGCCCCCGACGGCCCTTTCGACGCGCCCGATGCCGTCGACGCCGCCAACCCACTCCACATCGTCTAGGATCCCCTATAAGTTGCGGTGAAATAGTTCCTAAATCCAGCCTTCTGACTCTTAAACAAGAACTATTTCACCGCAACTTTTTTGAGTAGTTTTGTTGAGCATAAGTCGTGCAAATAGTCAAGCCATGTCTGTTTAAACAAAATAGTGACAGTACGAGCACATTCGCACTTGCTTAATATCGATATTAATGAACAGCTTGCTTGTATCTATAAAATACATAGCTTGATGAGCGACGCCTTGTCGTGTAATGAGTCAAAAAGCAGTAACGTAATCAACTTGTAACAAACCTAGACGTTTAAACAAATAATCCAACCTTTTGCGGATTTAGCTATAATTCCACAATCCAAACAGGTATACTCCTTTCATGTCGTGTAGGAAATACGTAGACAAAAAGGAGGTTATGTGATGGTAAGTATTGTTCTTGCTAGCCACGGGGACTTGGCAGCTGGAATCAAGCAGACGGGCTCGATGGTCTTTGGCGATCAGCCGTCTGTTGCCGTGGTCTCGCTCGAGCCGAGCATGGGCCCCGACGACTTCCGTGCCAAGGTCGAGGAAGCAGTCGCTTCCTTCGAGGACCAGGAGCAGGTGCTCTTCCTCGTTGATCTGTGGGGCGGCACGCCGTTCAACCAGATCAGCGGGCTCATCGAGGGCCACGATTCCTGGGCTATCGTCACCGGTGTCAACCTGCCTATGCTCATCGAGGCATATTCGCAGCGCTTTGACGCAAAGAACACTGCACATGCGATCGCAAAACATCTCGTGACTGAGGCTAAGGCTGGCGTGCGTGTCAAGCCCGAGTCTCTGGAGCCCGAGGAGAAGAAGCCGGCTGCGGCCGCCGCTGCTCCTGCAGGCGCCATCCCTCCGGGAACGGTCATCGGCGATGGGCACATCAAGATCGCCCACGTCCGTATCGACACCCGTCTGCTTCATGGTCAGGTGGCCACCACGTGGACCAAGCAGATCAACCCCAACCGCATCATCGTGGTTTCCGACGGCGTTGCTCACGACGAGCTCCGCAAGACCATGATCGAGCAGGCTGCCCCTCCGGGAGTCCATGCCAACGTCGTGCCCATCAAGAAGATGGCCGAGGTCGTCAAGGACACGCGCTTTGGTGACACCAAGGCCATGCTGCTCTTTGAGAACCCGCAGGATCTGCTCAAGGCCATCGAGGCCGGTGTCGACATCAAGGAAGTCAACATCGGTTCCATGGCTCACTCCAAGGGCAAGGTCGTCGTCACCAACGCCGTCGCTATGGGCGATGATGACGTTAAGACTCTCGAGGCCCTCAAGGCCAAGGGCGTCAAGTTCGAGGTCCGCAAGGTTCCTTCAGATTCCTCCGAGGATCTCGACGCCATGTTGAAGAAAGCTAAGGCCGAACTGGCCGCTCAAGCATAGTAAAGGAGGGTCCGATACATGTCTGCAATCACTATTCTGCTTGTTGCGATTGTCGCGTTGCTTGCCGGTATGGAAGGCATTCTGGATGAGTTCCAGTTCCATCAGCCGCTCGTGGCATGCACGCTTATCGGTCTCGTAACCGGTCACCTTCAGGAGGGCATCCTCCTGGGCGGTTCGCTCCAGATGATGGCCCTTGGCTGGGCTAACGTCGGCGCCGCTGTCGCGCCTGACGCCGCTCTGGCCTCGGTCGCTTCTTCGATCATCATGGTGCTCGCCCTCAACGGTGGCGCCACCGATTCGGCCAAGGCCGTTACCACCGCTATCGCCGTCGCCGTCCCGCTGTCGGTCGCTGGTCTGTTCCTGACCATGATCTGCCGTACCATTGCTACCGCTATCGCTCACGCCATGGACGGTTGCGCCGAGAAGGGCGACTTCTCCGGCATCGAGCGCTGGCAGTATGCTGCCATCCTCATGCAGGGCCTTCGTATCGCCATCCCGGCAGTGCTTCTGTGCGTCATCCCGGCCGAGGCCGTTACCAACGCGCTTAACGCTATGCCCGACTGGCTGTCCGGCGGCATGGCTGTCGGCGGCGGCATGGTCGCTTCCGTCGGTTACGCCATGGTCATCAACATGATGGCCACCAAGGAGACCTGGCCGTTCTTCGTCCTCGGCTTTGTCCTTGCTGCCATCCCTCAGCTCACGCTGATCGCCCTTGGTCTCATCGGCATCTCCCTTGCCCTCATCTACCTTGGCCTTAAGGATCTGGCCAAGCAGGGTGGCGGCATGGGCGGTGGCTCCGGCGACCCGCTCGGCGACATTCTGAACGATTACGAGTAGGAGGGGAGTGATACATATGGCAGAGAACAAGATTCAGCTCACCAAGGCTGACCGCAAGAAGGTTTGCTTCCGTCATCAGTTCCTTCAGGGCTCGTGGAACTACGAGCGTATGCAGAACGGCGGCTGGTGCTTCGCAATGATCCCTGCGATCAAGAAGCTCTACACCAGCAAGGATGACCAGATTGCCGCTCTTAAGCGCCACCTGGAGTTCTATAACACCCACCCCTATGTTTCCGCCCCCGTCATTGGCGTTACCCTCGCCCTCGAGGAGGAGCGCGCCAACGGTGCTCCGATCGATGACGTCGCCATCCAGGGCGTCAAGGTCGGTATGATGGGCCCGCTCGCCGGCGTCGGTGACCCCGTCTTCTGGTTCACCCTTCGCCCGATTCTGGGCGCTCTGGGCGCTTCCCTGGCCATGTCCGGTAGCATCGTCGGTCCGCTGCTGTTCTTCTTCGCGTGGAACATCATCCGTTACGCTTTCCTGTGGTACACGCAGGAGTTTGGCTACAAGGTCGGCTCCTCCATCGCCAAGGACCTCTCCGGTGGTCTGATGGGCAAGGTCACCGAGGGCGCTTCCATCCTGGGTATGTTCATCATCGGTGCCCTGGTCGAGCGCTGGGTGTCCATTTCCTTCACCCCGATCGTCTCCACGGTCAAGCAGTCTGCTGGCGCCTTTATCGACTGGGCTAGCCTGCCCTCCGGTTCCGAGGGTATCAAGGAAGCGCTGACGATGTACAACTCCGTCGGTGCTACCGCCCTTGATCAGATGAAGGTCACCACGCTTCAGGCCAACCTCGATCAGCTCGTCCCCGGCCTTGCCGCCGTGTGCCTGACCCTGCTGGTCTGCAAGCTCCTCAAGAAGAAGGTCAGCCCGATTGTCATCATCCTGGCTCTCTTCGCCGTCGGCATCATCGGTCGCTTCTGCGGCTTCATGTAAGCACGCTTCGGCTTAAGACCGAGAATTGCTAGGCAAGGGCTTTTGAGCCATTGAAACGGACCGCACCCGGTGGGTACACTGGATGCGGTCCGATTGTTTTATTTGGAGGGCGAGGCGCGCATGGCGCAATCTCAGAACAGCACGGTCGATCTGGCAACGCCGGCAACCTGCCTGATGGGGCTTACCAGCCACGGCAACGTGATGGTGGGCAATAAGGCGTTCGAGTATTACAACGAGCGCAATCCCGAGGATTATATTCAAATCCCGTGGGATGAGGTCGACTATATTGCCGCCGAGGTTTTACGCGGCACCAAGAAGATCACGCGTTTTGCCATCTTCACCAAGGACAACGGTCACTTTACGTTTTCGACGCGCGACGACAAAGAGACGCTTCGTGCTGTCCGCAAGTACGTCGACGAGGATAAGCTTGTGCGTTCGCCCGACTTTATCGATGTGACGGCCAAGGGCGCCAAGAGCATCCCCTCCGTTATCAAAAACCTCTTCCACAAAGGTAACTAGTCATTAAAGAGCGCCCCCCAAAGTGGGACGCAGTTTCCCATGGGGCTCGATTGGGAAAGTGCATCCCAGTTCGAGCGCCGATTCCGGGATGTAGTTTCCGGAACGGGGTCGTTTGGGAAACCGTGTCCCGTTTCGAGCCGAAATTCTGGGACACAGTTTCCAGCGAGGTCCCATTGGGAAAGTTTGACCCAGAATTTGCCTGGATAGTGGGACACACTTTCCGCAGGGCTGTTCCACTGCAACTTCGAAGAGTGGCTATACGCTGTATTACAACGGCGTAAATCTGCTACACTAGTACAACATGCCTCCGTAGCTCAGGGGATAGAGCACCGCTCTCCTAAAGCGGGTGTCGACGGTTCGAATCCGCCCGGGGGCACCAGAAGATTATGACGGCGTCGCGAGGGCGGCGCCGTTTCTGGTTTGTGGGGACCGCCGGCGGATTCGAGCCGTCGACACCCGCGTCACCAATTTCCCGCGGGGGGAGTTTTCGAATCCGCCCGGGGGCACCAGAGAAATATCGAGCCTGGTACCGCTACGGTGCCGGGCTCTTCTGGTTTAAGGCATGCCGGAGTATTCGCTGCTTCAGATAAAGAAAGCGCCCGCTTGCTGGGGAAGCAAGCGGGCGCCTGTGAGCGAATATGTTTGCGGCGAGAGCCGTGATGAGCGGTGGGGTGGCGACTAGTTGGTCGTACCGGAATCGTCACCCGTGCCCGAGCCAGAGCCCGAACCCGAGCCAGAAAGTGCGACTGTTAGCGTGATCGTGCTGTCGGTGGACTGCTTGCCGGTGGGGGAGACGCCCGTAACGGTGGCATCCTCGTTACCGCTTACGGGATTGCCGTTCTGGTCACAGAAGCCGATGTTATAGAAACCGGCGTTGTTGAGCGCGGTAACGGCGGTGGAAATGCTCTTGCCGTACAGGTTGCCCGGGACGGTGGCCTTGCCGGACTTCTTGGCAATGACGACGGTAATCGTGGCGCCGGGCTTCTGCTTGCCGCTGGGGTTCCAGCTGATCACGGTGCCCTCGGTAACCGAGTCGTTCTCCTGGTAGCTCACGTCGACACCAAAGCCTGCCATATCGAGAGCGTTGCGCGCCTGGGCCTCGGTCATGTCGGTCAGGTCGGGGACGGACGTGGTATCCGGGCCGCTCGAGACCTTGTACGAGATGGTCGTGCCCTTCGCGACTTCCTTACCGGCTTCGGTGCCCTGCTCAAAGACCTGGCCCTCATCAGCCTCGTTGGCCTCCTCGGAGGCGTTGCCCTTCAGGCCAACGCTTGCCAGTGCGGCTTCTGCTTGGTCCTTGGTCAGGCCGACAAGTTTGGGAACCTCAACCTTTTCGGAGGGCTTGGGGCCCTTGGAGATTACCAGGTTCACCTTGGTGCCCTTGGTCTTCTTGGTGTTGCCGTTGGGCGTCTGCTCGGCGACCTTGCCCTCGTCGACATCGTCGTTGTAGCTTTGGTCGATGGTGCCGACCTCGAGGCCGGCTTCCTTGATCAGCTCGACGGCAGTCTGCTGGTCCTTGCCCAGCACATCGGGCACGGTGACCTGCTCGCCGCCAAAGAGTCCTGTGGCAAAGGCCACCACGATGCCGATGACGGCAACGGCTGCCACCACGGCGGCGATGATCTTGTTCTTGTTGGATTTGGGCTTTTCGACCTCGTAGGAGCCGGTGGAGCCCGAAACCGAGCTGCGGGCGGTATTTTGGCCGCTCACGCCCGAGACGGGACGCACCATGGCGCGCGTCTGATCGGAAAGCTCGCGAGTCTTGGTGGCGCCCAGCTCACCGGGGGCACCGATGATGCGCGTGGGCTCCGAGACGTTGACGGCACGGCCCGACAGGTAGCTGTTGAGCACCTGACGCAGCTCGTCGGCGGTCTGGAAGCGGTTTGCCGGGTCCTTCTCCATGCACTTGAGGATGATGCGCTCAAGGTCGGCGTCGACACCGGAGTTGATCTGGCTCGGCGGAATAGGCAGCTCGTTGACCTGCTTGAGTGCGACCGAGATAGCGTCGTCACCGTCAAAGGGGACGCGGCCGGTGGCGCACTCGTACATCACGACGCCCAGCGAGTAGATATCCGAGGTGGGGCCGAGGTCCTGACCACGGGTCTGCTCGGGGCTGACGTAGTGGGCGGTTCCCAGCACGTTGTTGTCTTGCGTGAGGTGGCTGTTCTTGGCGCGCGCGATGCCAAAGTCCATCACCTTGATGTTGCCGTCGGGCAGCACCATGATGTTCTGCGGCTTAATGTCGCGGTGGATGATCTCGTGCTTGTGGGCGACCGAAAGCGCGGAGCTGATCTGCGAGCCGATCTGGGCGACCTTCTTGGGGTCGAGGGCGCCGTGGCTCTTGATGCCGCTCTTAAGGTCGGTGCCGCGCAGGTACTCCATGACGATGTAATAGGTGTCGCCGTCCTTGCCCCAATCGTAGACGCCCACGATATAGGGGGAGGAGAGACCGGCTGCTGCCTGGGCCTCCTGCTTAAAGCGTGCGGCGAAGGTTGCGTCGCCAGCATACTGCGGCAGCATGATCTTGACGGCAACCGTGCGGTCGAGGACCTGGTCCTGTGCACGGTAGACGGTCGCCATGCCGCCTGTTCCCACCTTATCCTTGAGGAGGTATCTTCCCCCGAGGACCCTCTGTTCCATTCCTGCTCCTAACATAACTATTCGCTCAACGATGTGTGTAGTACCTACGATGTGGCCGCTGGGGCCGTGTGGCGCGTTGCCGCTAACTCTTCGGCCGCGGCGCGCCTCGGGTGTCCGATTCGATCATGGGCATCACGCTCCCTGTGCGGCAAGCGCCGCGGTCAGGACGATACCGGCAATCTTGGCGGCCTTGACGTCATGCTTGTCGAAATCCTCCAAGGCCACCGAGATGGCGACCGTGGGTGAATCGTAAGGTGCAAAGCCAACAAACATCGAGTTGACGTTGGTGCCGCCGGTCTCGGCCGAGCCGGTCTTGCCGGCGACCTTGACGCCGGGGATCTGGGCATCGGTGCCGGTGCCGGACTGGACGACGGCAAGCATGGCCTGCTTGACCTGGTCGGCCGTGGCGGAGCTGACGGCCTGACCAAGCGAGCGGGACTGCGTGGTCTTGACCACGGTTCCGTCCGGGGCGAGTACCTGGGCTACAAAGTACGGGTCCATGACCACGCCGCTGTTAGCGATGGCGGCGGCAATCACGGCGTTTTGCATGACGGTGGTCTGCGGGCCGGGCGTGTGGTCCATGCCGACAGGCTGGCCGGCGCCGGCCCAGGCGGTCTCCCACTCGGTCATGAGCGACGGGTCGGCCATGATGGAGGCCGCGGAGGTCAGGTCCTGGCCGAGCTTTTGGCCGTAGCCAAAGGCGTTGGCAAACTGTACGAGCGTATTTGCGCCAACTTCGTTTGCCACCTGGCCAAAGACGACGTTGGAGGACACGGCAAAGGCCTGCTGCAGGCTGATGGTGCCGTAGCTCTCGTTGGCATAGTTGGTGACCGGTGCGTTGCCGATGTCCATGGAGCCGGGCGCCTGGTAGGTGCTGGTAAGGCTGGCGGTGCCGGTCTCGAGTGCCGCGGAAAGCGTAACGACCTTAAACGTTGAGCCCGGCGTGTACAGCGCGTCCATGGCGCGATTGTACATGGAGCCGTCCTCGCCGCCGCCCGTCTGCAGCAGGGCATCGATGTTGGTGTTGTCATAGGTGGGCGAGCTGGCACATGCGAGCACCGCGCCGGTACGCGGGTCGATGACCACTACAGCGCCCTTAAAGCCCTTGAGTGCCTGCTCGGCCGCCGTCTGGATGCGCGAGTCGATGGTGAGCTTGGCGGTGTTGCCCGGCTGGGTCTGGCCCGCGAGCGACGCGATGGCGTTGTTCCAGCTGGAGTAGTCCTTAGAACCGGTGAGCGTGTCGTTCATGACGCTCTCGATGGCGGTGGTGCCATACTGCTGACTCACGTAGCCAACCACGTGCGCTGCCAGGTTACCGTTGGGGTAGGAGCGTACGTAGGTGCCGTCCTCCTGCTGCAGCGACTCGGCCAGCGTCACGCCGTCGGACGTGATGATGGAGCCGCGCTGGATGTACTTGGAGCGGGCGATGGTGTGGTTGTTGGTCGGCATGTCCTGATAGTCCTTGGCCTTGATGACCTGGACATAGGTGAGGTTGCCGATAAGGATGGCGAACAGCGCCGTAAAGGCGAGCACCGCGCGGGTTAGACGGTTGGCGAGCGCCACGCGGCCGAGCACACCGGATTCAGGCGTGTCGAGCAGGCGACGACGCATGCGCGAGCCGACGGAATGGCTGCCGCTGCCGTAGGAAGACGAGGTGGCAAAGCGCGTGCCCGTCGGGGCGGCGGCCGATGCGACCTGATCATCGGTGATGGCGGCCATGGTGCCGGTGCCGGTAAGCTCGGCCTCGCGTCCGGTCGCCTCGTCACCGGCGCGCAGCAGGAGCGCGACGATGATAAAGCTTGCCAGCAGCGAGGAGCCGCCCTGGCTCATAAAGGGCAGAGTGACGCCGGTCAGCGGGATCAGGCGGGTGACGCCGCCCACGATCAAGAAGGCCTGGAAGCTGATGGCTGCCGTAAGACCGGTGGCGCTAAAGGCGGCGAGGTCGGATTTAGCGCGGGCAGCTGTGGTGAGGCCACGCACGGCAAAGAGCATAAACAGGATGAGCACGGCGCCGCCGCCCAAAAGGCCCATCTCCTCGCCAATGGCCGAGAAGATAAAGTCGGACTCGACGACAGGGATGTTGTTGGCCATGCCGTTGCCGATGCCAACACCGACCAGGCCGCCATCGGCAAGCGAGAAGAGCGACTGGACGATCTGGTAGCCCTGGCCCTGGGCGTCCTTAAACGGATCGACCCAAACCTGGAAACGCACCTGAACGTGCGACAGGAACTTGTAGGCGCCCACGGCTCCGACAGCTAAGAGCGCAAGGCCGATAACGACATACGAAAAGCGCCCCGTGGCAACGTAGAGCATCAGCAAGAAGATGGTGTAGAACAGCACGGCCGAACCCAGGTCGCGTTCGAAGACGACGACGAGCAGGCACACACCCCACACGGCAAACAGCGGCAGCAGCAGTCGCAGGCGAGGGATCTTAAAGCCCAGAATCTTGCGGTTGGAGATGGAGAGCAGCTCGCGGTTCTCGGCCAGGTAGCCGGCCAGGAACAGGACGATAAAGACCTTGGCGAACTCGCCGGGCTGGATGGTAAAGCCCGCGATGCGAATCCACAGCTTGGAGCCCGAGATCGTGGTGCCGATAAAGATAGGCAGCATCAGCAGAATGATGCCGATGATGCCAAAGGTGTACTTGTAGCGCATGACCACGTCGAGGTTTTTGACTAGTGCAAGCGTTCCCACCATGAGCGCCACCGAGACAAACAGGATGATGAGCTGTGAGATGGCGAGAGCGGGGGCGAGGCGCGTCACGAACGTGATGCCGATGCCCGAAAGTATAAATACGATGGGCAGGATGGCGGGGTCGGCACCGGGCGCCAAGATGCGCACGGCAATGTGGGCCGCGGCAAAGGCGGCAAAGAGGCCGATCGGTACGGCGAGCGTCTCAAAGGAGATGGCAGCGCCCGCGGTGAGGACGTACATCGCATACAGCAGGATGACGGGGAACGCCGAGGCGATGAGCAAGAGCAGCTCGGTGTTGCGGCGACTCATAAGCGGCACTCCCTTTCTAATTCTTATCGGAGGCTTCGGCCTCGGCGGACTGTTCGGCGGTTTTCTCGGAATCTGATTCGGAGGTCGATCCCTGATTGGTGTTGTCGCGAATCGTTTGCGCGTCGATCACCTGGCGGGTCTGCTCCTCGTCGATCTGGTGGCGGTACTTGGATATCGTGTCCTGCGCATCGTCGACACTTGTTTGCGGAATGCCCGCCTTGAGGCGGTTTTGCGTGTCTTCGGGCAGGTCGGACAGCTTGATGCTGGTTTCGCTTTCGAGCCAGTGGAGCTTGAGTCCGAGTGGCTTGCCGGGCAGGCCGCGCCAGACGGCGACATTGCCCTGGTAGGTACCCAGGTAGTACGAGCCGGTGACACCCGTGTAGGCCCAGATGCCAGCTGCTAGCACAAAGACGAGGGCCAGGATGGCGGCGATAGTAACATTGCGGCGACGCACGCGTTGCGCCTCGCGCATAACGCCATCGTCAACCAGGTCAACGACTACTACGGTTACGTTGTCGTGGCCGCCGGCGGCAAGCGCCGCGTCCACTAGGTTGTCGACGCAGATTTGCGCGGTTGAGGACTGCGTGGCGATGTTCTCGATATCGCTATCGGGAATCATGCTCGAGAGGCCGTCGGAGCACAGGATCAGGCGGTCGCCTTCCTCGATATGCAGAGTGAAGTGGTCGGCATACATGGCGGGGTCCGAGCCCAGCGCGCGGGTGATGACCGAACGGTTGGGGTGGACGCGAGCCTCGTCTGCCGTGATCTCGCCGGCGTCCACGAGCTCCTCCACGTAGGAGTGGTCGCGGGTCACGCGGATGAGCGTGCCCTCGTGGAGCAGATAGGCGCGAGAGTCGCCCACGTGGGCGATGGCGAGCGTGTCGTTTTCGATGTAGGCGCAGGTGGCTGTGCAGCCCATGCCGGGCTTGCCCAGGCCGTTCAGGGCCGCCTCGATTACGGCGGCGTTGGCTGCCTCGACGGATGCGGCCAGGCGTGCTGCGTCGGCGGACTGTGGGGCCGTCTTGGCTATAGTCTCGACGGCGATAGAAGAGGCTACCTCGCCGGCGGCGTGACCACCCATGCCGTCGCATACGCAAAAGAGCGGCGACTGCACCAGGTAGGAATCCTCATTGTGCGGGCGCACACAGCCAACGTCGGAGCGGGCGCCCCACATGAGTTGCGTGGTGGTGCCGGCATCATAGGTCGAGTCGGTCTCGATGCGCTCCTCGGTTAGGGGTTCAAAGCTCATGGTCGAGCCGGGGTCTTTGAGTTTGGCCTCAACGGCGGCAACGTCGATTTCGGCTGTGTCACCGGGAGAGACGGTGTCGGTCTCGGCGTTTGATTCGGAATCGCCGGTGTCCGGGGAGTCGGGCTCCTCGGAAACGCGGGCGGTCGACTCGTCATCTTGCGGGCTGACGTCTATAGGCTCGGGCGTCGCAAAGTGCGACGGCGCGGGCGTGTTTTGCGACTGGGCGGCGGGCTCGGCCACGGCATCGGACTCGCTTGCGGGCGCAGGCTGCGGGGTCTTGGGTGCAGGGCCGTCCTCGGGGGATGTCCCCGCCTCGGGCGCCGGCGTAGACGCGGGCGCAACCTCGGATGCCGGGGCTATGGGAAACGCCGGCGCGGCGGGCTCGGGTGCCGCAAACACCGCAGCGCTCTCGTTGATTGCCGCGGCGACGGGCTCTGCAAAGTGAGCCGGCGCCGGGGTTGCTTCGGGCGCTGTGGGCTGTTCCGCAGCATGTGCGCCGATGGGCGCCGCTACGGCATCCTCTTCGTCCTCGTTATCGGCGAGATCTGAAATATCATGCGTTACATGCGAAAGAGGCAGGGAGAACACGGTGTCCTCGGGCTCCACGGGTGTGGAGTCTGCCGGAGCGGCGTGGGCCGGTGCAGCTACGGCGGCAGCCGGTGCCTCGGTCATGGTTGCGGACTTGTTCTCCTCGTCGATCATCGACGGTTCACCTTCATGACCACGTCGCCAATCTGGACTTCGTCGCCCTCACGCAGCGTCGCGGGCTCCACGAGCTGGCGGCCGTTGACGAGCGTGCCGTTAAGCGAGTTGAGGTCCTCGATGATGAGCGCCGGGCCCTGCAGCGAAAAGCGCGCATGCGAGGCCGAGACAAACGGCTCGTTGATGCAGATGTCCGAAGATGGCGAGCGGCCGACGATGACGGGGCCGAGCATGTCTACGTGGATGCCGCGGATGCCGCGCGGACCCTTGTCCACATCAATCGTCCAGATAGCCGAGTCACGGCGCTGCCCGCGCACGAGTCCCACGCCGGTCTTCATGACGGCGAACAGGAAGATATAGAGCAGGGCGACCAGGACGATGCGGCCTGCAAAAAGGACGATATCGATGTTCATAAGCGACTATCCCCTAAATTCAAAGGTGCTCAGGCCAAACGTCAGCAAATCGCCGTTGCGCAGCGGGCAGCGCGTAATGCGGCGGTTGTTGACGAGCGTGCCGTTGGTGGAATTGAGGTCCTCGATCGACCAATCCGAGCCCGTAAAGGTGAGCTGGGCGTGGCGGCGCGACACGTTGGGGTCGCGCAGGGCAATGTCGGAAACCGAGCGCTCGCGACCGATGGTCACCTGTGCGGAGGTGATGCTATGGCTCTCGCCGCTCACGACGTCGACGAGCTGGGCGAGCGGGCGCTGCGGGGCGCGAGTGCTCGCCATGTTGGAGGCGATGCCGGCTGCGGCACCTAGGCCCACGGCGGCACCGGTCGCGGCGGCTCCGCCCATGCCGGCAAGCGCGTCGCGCGAGACGGTTTGCGGCACCGGGATGGGTGCGGCGGCGGGGTCGGGGACGCTAGGCGCGAAGGGGTCTGCCACGGCAAGCGGGTCGGGAGCGGCGGCGCGAGGCGTCGGCTGCTGCTGGGGCATGGCGGCGGGGCGCTGCTGCTGCGGGGCGGCAAACTGCTGCTGGTGGCGCTGGCCGAATGCGGACGCTGGCGGCACGGCTTGCCGCGGAGTTGTTCTGGCCCAGGCCGTTCTGATAGGCGCGCTCTTCTTCGTACAGGCGGCCGAGCGTGGGGGCATCGACGTTCTCGGCAAAGACCGAGAACTTGCCGGCGCGCAGCTGCGGATCGATCATAAAGCGCACGAGGGGCTCGCCGACAAAGACATAGCGGCGCTTTTCGGCCTGCGCCTTCACGAACTCGCGGACCTCGCGCGAAAGCTCGGGGTAGAACGGGGCGAGCATGGGATCGTCGTCGGCGGCGATAAGGATGGTATAGAGTGCCGGCGCCGTGTTGACGCCGTTGATCACCAGAGTCTGATCCTCCATGTCGCGAGCGGCCTGCTTGGCAAGCTTCTTAAAGGAGAACGGGGCACGGGTGGCACCGAAGATGCCGGCCACGTGGTCCTCGAAGATGTTCAGGAAGTTCACGAAAGATCACTCTCCGTATAGGTTCTTTGGTATCCGAGCAAATATAGGCATATCCCAACGATTATAGAGGATAGGATTCCCGCAACCGCCGCCTTGGCGATGACCGCGGCTGCAAGGCTGGCAATTTCCATATGGTGTGCAAGACAGGACGCCGCTGCGCAGCCGATGCCGGTGACAGCGATGGCGGCGATTGCGGCAAGGTTTGAGCCCTGATCGGCACGCTTGGCATGGACATTGAGCAGCGCAGATGACGCCGCGGCAGTTGCCGCGACCAGCACAAAGGCAGCCCAAAGGAGCGGGTCTCCCAGCGCTGCAGCAACGTTACCGAGCCCCAGCACGCCTCCGGCTGAAAGCGCGACCGTGGCCAGACGGGCAAAAAGCGCGCCCATGCCCGTTGCCGCGGCGGCGCTTGCCGGGCCGAGCCAAAATGACGCGACGCCGGCGGCGACCCCAGCTGCTAGGAAGGTATTGCCGGTCAGACAGCCAAGCGCGAGTGCACAGGTGAGTGCGGCGCTCGCGGCAGCCTCGGTGCGACCCCAGGCGATCCACCAACCGGACATGGCGGCGGCAAAGATCACCGCGACGGGCAACATCGACAGGATGCCCTGCGCCTGCATGGTGGCGTTGGCCATGAGCACCAAAAAGCCCACAGCCGAGATGGCCGAGCCAATCTGGGGGGCCAGGCCAGCCGCCGCTCCGATTGCGATAGCCGCAATGACCAGGCCGGGAAGCGCCGCGACCCCGGCCGTTTGCATCAGCAAAAAGCTAAAGGTGCCGCACGTTAGCGCCGAGATAATGCGCATGGTGTAGTCGCGCGCATGGCTCCAGCGCGTGCCCGCCCAGCCGAGTGCGGGGTCGACCTCGATGGCGTCGTCCTCGTAGTGCGACGGCTCGATACCGTCGAGCTCCTGCTCGTCATCCGAAAGCTCGCCAACCATTTGCTCCAGGCTGCGACGGCCCTCGCGCACGCTGCCCAGACCGGCAAGGAGCTGGTCGCAAAATGCCTCGATGCTGTTGGGGCGGTCCTGCGGCATGGGGGAGAGCGCGCTCATGAGCGCGGCCTCGGCTCCCGGGGGAAAGTGTGGTATCAGCTCGCTGGGATAGGTGGCGCCGCCGATGATGCGGTCGAGCGAGTCGGCGGGCGTGGCCGCCATAAAGGGAGCGCTGCCGCACAGGCCCTCATAGATTACACAGGCGAGGGCAAAGACATCGGCGCGCTCATCGACCGTGCCGGTCTCGATATCGAGCTGCTCGGGCGGCATGTAGCCGATGGTGCCGCCGCGCGAGCAGCCAAAGCCACCGGCGGACGACAGTCGCGCCATGCCAAAGTCGGTGAGCTTTACATTGCCCGAGTGGTCGATGAGCACGTTGGCGGGCTTAATGTCCAGGTGGAGTACGCCATTGCTATGGGCGAAGGTGAGCGCCTGGCCCAGGGCATCGGCAATGGCCGCGGCCTCGCCAAAGGTAAGTGAGTGGCCGTCCACGCGGTGCAAAAACTCGGCAAGCGACATGCCATCGACATACTCCATAACCAGGTAGGCATAGGCTGTGTCGTGCGTAAAGTCGATGACCTGCACGATGTTGGGATGTTGAAGCATGGCGGCAGTGTGCGCCTCGCGCAGGACATCCATGATGTCGCTGGCGGGCATGCCGGCACCGTTGATAAGGGGGATGCGCTTAATGGCGACGCGGCGGCGCAGGTGCGTGTCGCGGCAGATCTCGATGGAGCCAAAACCGCCGGTCGCAAGTGTCTCGAGCGGCTGGTACCGCTTGAGCAGCTCGCGAGAGCTGGTGCCCTCCAAAGGAACGTCCGGCGAGAACCGGGCGGTATGTTGCGAGAAAAGCGGCATGGCCAACCCTCGTGCGTTTAAAGTTCGTTTGCGAGTGGCGGGCGCGGAGCCGAGCCGTTCGCGGTGGCATAGATGCTGCTAGTGTAGCACGCTCGGGTGCATGGGGAGGATAGCGGGATGCGAGGCTGCCTGTCTGGCTTGGCCTTAGCGCTTCTTCTTGTTCTTCTTCTGCTTGCGCTGCCTGCCCTTGGCCTCCTGGGGCTTGTCGCTCTGCTTGGCCTCGGCGGCGGCCTTCTCGGCCTTCATTTTCTTCTTCTTGGTCTCGATGCGGAGTTTTTTGTTGATGCGCGCCTTAAGGAAGGGGCCGAACTGTTCGGCATCGCCACGGACGAAGGTGTCCTTGGGGATCGTCACGCCCTGGTCGGCGAACATGGCCACAAAGATGCGCTCGCCGTCGAGCACGTGGTCGAGCTTGTCAAACGGGAAGAACTGCGACTTGCCGCTCTTGCCCCAAACCATCAGGCCGTCTTCGTTGGCGGCGACGCGGCGATAGCGGCCACCCATGGACTCGTCGGCCTCGACGGCGTCGATAAAGTCGCGGGCGAGGGTGTGGTGCAGGTTTTTGCTCCACCAGGCCAAAAAGGCGCCGAATACGATCAGCACGACGCCAAACTTGATCCAGTTGCCGCCGGCCACCAGCATGCCGATGCCGATGAGCGCGGCAATCGCGGCGGCGACATACAGCGAGCCACGGCGCCTGGGCGAGGCGACCAGGCGCGCAAAGTCGGTGACCAGGTCGTTTTCGTACTGGTACTCGTTGAGGTACAGGATGCCGTCGTCGGCTGCGGCCTGCTCCTCGAGCGCGACCTCGACCTGGTCGGCTGCTTCGGAGGGAACGAGGTTGCTCTCTGCGTCTGCCATGCTCTTTGGACTCCTATCGCGGCGGGCTCGCCGTACGGGTTATTATGAATGCAGTATGCCGTGCGACCGCATGGCCGTCGCGGCAACAAGACTCAGTATACCCGGGGGAGCACCCATGGAATCGTTGTACCGAAAGTATCGCCCGCTCACCTTCGACTCCGTGGTGGGCCAGCAGCATATCGTCTCGACGCTCGAGCACGCCATCACCGAGGGGCGCCTGTCCCACGCGTACCTATTCTGCGGAC
>CALINZ010000291.1 GCA_938045085.1 uncultured Collinsella sp.
GAAACGAAAGGGCGCTGACCTTCTGGTCGCGCCCTTGAAGTTGAACGTCAGATTGCCCAAATGCGGACCGCGCAGCGTCGAGCCGTTACGCGGTTTGGTAAAACCGCGTAACTAATACTCAAGCTTCCACATGTAGCGACGCGTCATGTAGTCCTTGTGGGTGACTGCAGAGAGTGCACGCATGTACACGTTGTTGAGGATCGGGGCAAAGATCAGGTGGTTGAAGTACTCGCTCACGCTGTCCTTGATGTCGTTGAGGCCGAGCTCCTTGGCGTCAAGCTGATAGACGCGCTCGCCACCGTACTGGTTGACGAAGCGGATGCCGCGCTCGTCGTTGCAGCGGCTGCGGCCGACGCTGATGAGCTGGAACAGCGAGGTGCGCTTGTCCAGGATCTCGAAGGGGCCGTGGAAGAAGTCGCAGGTGTTGATGGTGCAGGAGTCGATCTGCAGCATCTCCTGCACGTTGCAGATGCTAAAGACGTAGGCGGCACCAAAAAGCGGGCCCTGAGCCATGACGTTGATGCAGGGCTTGTCGGCGTTCTGCTCGGCCCACTTGGCAGCGAGCGGACGGGTGTACTCGACGGCCTTGCGATAGATGGGATCGATCAGGTCGAAGGCGGCCATGGCGGTCTCGTACTCGGCATAGCCCTCGGTCTGCTGCGTGAGCTCCATGGCGATCATGGTCACGACGGCGGAGTTGGTACGGCCCATGCAGGACTCGTCGACGGCCAGGCTGTCGTACTGGATCTTGTAGTCGCAGACCTCGGTGAGACCGGACTCGTCAACATAGATGGCGATGGTGCTGGCGCCGTGGTCCTTGGCGACCTGGGCGGCGACGATGGTCTCCTTGGTGCCGCGCATGGACACGACGACGGCCAGAGTGTTCTCGTTGACGTAGGCCGGGGTGGCGTGCACGAACTCGTTGCTGGTGTAGCTGGAGCTCACGACCTGCGTGGCCTCGTGCTCCATAAAGTACTGGGCAGGATAGTTACCGCCGTTGGATCCGCCGGCGCCAATCCACACGACGCGCTTGATGCCACCCTTGTCAGCTTTGTCAGCCAAAACCTGGGAGACGACGTCCTTAACCTGTTCCTGAGTAGTCATCGTGCATCAGCCTTTCTTCTCGTTTGATGCTCTCGATGGCATACAAGTTACATACATGTTTTGGTTATGTCGACTAGTTGTATGCTATATTTGTCTTAGAAAATTCGCTGATACGGTTTTCGATAACTTGCTACCAGCGGTTTTGTTGTTGTATTGAATACATGCTTGATTAGATACGCATACAGGTTAGATACAGGTTGATCGCATGAACGCTTCATCTAAAAAGAGACTGACCCAATACGAGCGCTTGGCGGGCATGCTGCGCGACCGCATCGCCTCCGGCACCTACGCGCGCGGAGACAAGCTGCCGTCCGAGATGGAACTCATGGACGAATCGGAGCTGTCGCGCAGCACCGTACGCCACGCCCTTAAGGTGCTCGTTGACGAGGGTCTGGTGCGCACCGAGCGCGGGCGTGGCGCCTTTGTGGCCGACACGCCGGCGCTCCACGAGAACAACCTGGTGTTTTCGAGCTATACCAAGCAGGTCGAAGGCCAGGGCATGAAGCCCACCACGCGCACCGTGGACTCGGGCTTTGCCAAGGCGGCCGGCAGCATGGCTAAGTTCTTTGACGCCGCCGTGGGCAGCAAGCTCGTCAAACTTGTCCGCCTGCGCTACCTGGACGACGTGCCGCTGTGCCTGGAGACCACCTACCTGCCGCCAAGCTTCGAGACGCTCATCGATCGCGATATCAACGGTTCGCTCTACGCGACGCTGCGCCAAGAATTCCATCGAGCGCCAGCACAGGGACATAAGACCTTTGAGGTGTGCTATGCCTCGCAAAACGAGGCGTTTTTGCTCAACGTTGAGCGCGGGCAGGCGCTGATCCTAATCACCGACTACGTCTACGACACCGACGGCCGCCCGCTCCATGTCTCCAAGCGCATCCAACGCACCGACCGTGCCAAATACACCGAGCCCATCGGCTAACCAACACCAAAACCACCACAAAGGTGCCTGTCCCCATTGTGGTGGTTTTAGGCGAGGAGGTCGGGGAACCAGGTTGGTTTGGGTTGGTTAGGGACGCGCTCGGCCAGGACCAACTCCATCCAGCACATGTCGTACCAGCGGCCGAACTTCTGGGCACAGCGGTCAAACGTACCCACCAGGCGGTAGCCCATATGGGCATGGAAATCCTGACTGTTGTGCGTCAGATACTCGTCGTCCTTGTCGTGCGGCACGGCGATGAGCGCGCACATATTGGTGATGCCCATCGCGATCAGGCATTGCTTGAGCGCATCGTGCAGCTTGCGGCCCAGCCCGCCGTGGCGCACGTCGCGCGCCAGGTAGATCGATGTCTCGACCGACCAGTCGTATGCCTCGCGGCTGTTGAGCGGACTCACATAGGCATAGCCTACCGGACGCCCGTCCAGCTCCATCACCAGATACGGATAGCGCTCGAGCGCGCGCTCGATGCGCCCGGCGAACTCCTCAACGCTCGGCACCTCGTATTCGCAGGTTATCGCCGTCTCGCGCACATATGGCTCATAGATGGCAAGCAACGCCGACGCGTCATCGGGCGCCGCCAGGCGAATCGTCGGCTCGGACATCTCGGTCATACAACCCTTCTCCCCCAAAAGCAAGGGCCACCCTGCGCCAAACCCAGCGCAAGGCGGCCCCTCGTCATTACATCAGGCTACAGGACAGCCGCCAGCGCGTTGATATCCTCCTGCGTCGTGGCCCAGCTGGTGCAAAAACGCACCACCGTGTGGGTCTCGTCGTACTTTTCCCAGTACTCGATCGAGGCATGCTCGCGAATGCGGGCCATGTCTTCGTTGGGCAGAATCACGAACTGCTGGTTGGTCGGCGTCTCCAAGAAGAACTGGTAGCCGCGCTCGTGCAGCACGCGACGCAGCGCCTGAGCGGTCTCAATCGCCTGGCGACCAATCTCAAAATACAGGCCATCGGTAAAGAGTGCCTCAAACTGGACGCCCGTCAGGCGACCCTTGGCCAACAGCGCGCCGTGCTGCTTAATGCGCGGAATGGGATGCGCCGGAGCGCGCATGCCGCAAAACACCACGGCCTCGCCGCAAAGCGCGCCGCACTTTGTGCCGCCGATGTAGAACACGTCACACAGCTGCGCCAGCTCGGGCGGGGTAATGTCGCACTCATCGGCCGCCAGCGCATAGGCCAGGCGGGCGCCATCCACAAACAGCGGAATCTCGCGCTTCTGGCACACCGCGTGAATCGCCGCGAGCTCGGCCTTGGAGTACAGCGTGCCGTACTCGGTCGATAGGCTCACATACACGGCACCCGGGAACACCGTGTGCTCGTAGCTCTCGTTTTCGTAGAACACCTGGATATAGTTCTCGAGGTCCTCGGCGTGCATCTTGCCCTCGTAGCCGGGGATGGTGAGCACCTTGTGGCCGCCAAACTCGATAGCGCCCGCCTCATGGCAGGCGACGTGGCCAGTCTCGGCAGCAACGACGCCCTCGTAGGGCGCAAGCAGCATGTCGATCACCGTCGCGTTGGCCTGAGTGCCGCCCACCAGAAAAAACACGTCGGCATCGGGAGCCTGGCAGGCCTCGCGGATAAGCTGCTTGGCACGCTCGGTGTGCGCATCGGTACCGTAGCCGGGCTGCGGCTCCATGTTGGTATCGACGAGTGCCTGCAGCACTGCCGGATGTGCACCGTGGGAATAATCGTTGTTAAACGCGAGCATGGCAATCCTCTCTTACCGGGTATCGGTCAGATGATTCAAACGGAGCTATTGTACGCCGCTGGGATAGGCAATGCGCGCGGCAAGGCACTCAAGTGCCAGTACCAGAGCAAAACCGCAGCTCACGTCACTCAAAAAGTGCGCTCCGATCACGATGCGGCCAAACGCGACGAGCGCCGCGACCACAGCCGCCGCCCAAAAGATCACACGGCGACGCGAAGGCTTTTCCGTAAAGGCTGCCGCGGGAAGCCCGGCGAGCATAAGGCCGATCGCCGCATGCGCCGTGTGTCCGCTCGCAAACGACTTGAAGCCGTCCTTGATCACGCCGGCGGCGATAAAGGCCCACTTGTCGGGGTTGCCAATCACCCACCACGGCTGAAAATCGAGCCCCGGCGTGACCTCGATCACGCGCATGCGCGGGCGCGACCACAGCGGCTTAACAATGACGTTGAGGATGATGGCTTGAGCGGCCCACACGGCCAGCACCATCAACGCCCAGCGCGTGAGCTCGTCGGGCTCGGTCGCGCGCGTGAGGCGATAGACGATAAGGTTGGCGGCGATCACCAGCACAAACGTCAGCACCAGCTGAACGGCAATGAGTTTGCCGCCAACCTTCAGGGACGAAACAATCTCGTAGCCGGCCAGGCCAACGTTGACAAGGATGCCGAGCACGGCGAGCCATTTGCTCCCTCTGGAATCGGGGCGCACCGCGCGCACGAGCATAACGCCCGCGATGCTCGCCGTCAGTTCGAACGGTAGCTCGCCGGCGGCCTCGATAAAGCGGCCGTACATGCTGCCGACGTTGAACAGCGCGCTCGAGATCTGATAATCGAAGAAACTGCCCACGCCCAGACAAAGGCACAGGACAACCGCGATAATGGCGACATCTTTCTTATAGATGTATCCGAACATGCTTTCCTTTCGATGGAACCAGAGTGCCCAAATGGGGTGATTGCAGCGTCGACCCGTTAGTCGTCGTCGCTGGCACCCAGCTGCTGCAGCAGCATGAGCGCCGCGGCCACGGGGCCGGTGCCGTCGTTGGCGTCGAGGCCGCGACCCAGGCCGCTGCCCGCGCCGGCGCCCGCCTTGTAGGGCACCGACAACTTGCGGCTCTTGGGGAAGTTCACCGCGCCATAACGGGTCTTAAGCTCAAAGGCCACCTTCTTGGGCACGTCGACGCCCAAAAACGTGATGCGACCGCCACTGAGCGTGACGCTCTCGAGCCCCAGACGCTCGCCGCGGATGCGGATGCGCGCGCGATTGAACAGGTTAAGCCCCGCCAACGGCAGCTCACCATGCGCGGCCTCGGTCTCTTCCTGTACCTCGTCGATACTCTCCAGGTCCTCTGCAGCCGCGAGCCTGCGGTACACGAGCACGCGCTGATCCACCGCCGGCAGGTACTCCTCGGGCAAGAAGTAGTCGACCGGCAGATTAATACCCACGCTCGCCGCTTCCACGCCGGCGTCGTCATCGCCGCGCGCCTCGGCCACAGCCTGGCCCAGCATCTGCGTAAACAGGTCAAAGCCCACGCTCGACAGGTTGCCGTGCTGCTCGGCCCCCATAAGCGAGCCGGCGCCGCGAATCTCCAGGTCGCGCATGGCGATGCGCATGCCGCTGCCCAGGTCTTGGAACTCGGACAGTGCGGTCAGGCGCGCCGTCGCCTCCTCGGTGAGCGGCAGCTCGCCGGGGAACATAAAGTACGCGTATGCCTGCGTGGCAGAACGGCCCACACGGCCCTTGAGCTGGTAGAGCTGTGCCAGACCCAGACGCTGCGAATCCTCGATGATGAGCGTGTTGGCCGTTGCGTTGTCGATGCCGCTCTCCACGATGGTCGTGGCGATAAGCACGTCGATCTTCTTGGTCGCGAACTCGATCATCACGTCCTCGACCTCGCGCGGGCTCATCTTGCCGTGCGCCACGCCCACGCGCGCCTCGGGCGCGGCCTCGTGCACGCGCGCCACGGCGTCGTCGATGGTCTTGACGCGGTTGGACACGTAGTACACCTGGCCGCCGCGGCCCACCTCCAGGCGAATCGCCGCACTCACCACATCGGGGTCGTACTCCCCCACGTGCACGATCACGGGACGACGCCCGGTGGGCGGTGTGGTGATCAGGCTCATGTCGCGCACGCCGCTCGTGGCCATCTGCATAGTTCGCGGAATCGGCGTTGCCGAAAGCGTGAGCACGTCAATCTGCTCGCGCAGGTTCTTGAGCTGTTCCTTGTGCTGCACGCCAAAGCGTTGCTCCTCGTCGATGATCACCAGGCCCAGGTTCTTGGGGTTCACATCGGCCGAAAGCAGACGGTGCGTGCCGATGAGCACGTCGATCGTGCCCTCGGCAAACGCCTTGAGCGCGCGCTTTTGCTGCGCCGGCGTGCGGAAACGGCTGAGCACCTCGACCTCAAGGCCAAACGGGGCAAAGCGCTTAAAGAACGTCTCGTAGTGCTGCTGGGCAAGAATGGTCGTGGGGCAGAGCACCATGACCTGGCGGCCGGAGTCCACGCACTTAAACGCCGCGCGCAGGGCGACCTCGGTCTTGCCAAAACCCACGTCGCCGCACAGCAGGCGGTCCATGGGCTTGGGCGCCTCCATATCGGCCTTAATGTCGGCGATGGCCTCCAGCTGGTCGCGCGTCTCGTCGTAAGGAAAGCTCTCCTCCATCTCGATCTGCTCGGGCGTGTCAGGCGGGCAGGCGATACCCGCGATTGATGAGCGGCGCGTATACAGGTCGACCAGGTCAAACGCCAGCTTTTTGGCATTCTTGCGCGCCTTGTTGGTGGCGCGCGTCCAGTCGGCTGTGTTGAGCCTGGTCAGGCGCGGTTTGTCGCCGTCGGGGCCAACATAGCGCGTGATACGGTCGACCTGCTCGAGCGGCACGTAGAGCTTGTCGCCGTCGGCATATTCCAGCAAAAAGTAGTCGCGCTCTTTGCCGCCCACTTCCTGACGCGCAATCTCGCTAAAGAGTGCGATGCCGTGAGTGGCGTGCACCACGTAGTCGCCCGGCTTAAACGGGAAGGTGATCTGCGTAATGTCCACCTTGCGGCGGCTGCGCGCGCGGTTGGCGTCCATGCGGGCGTTGAGGTCGGCGATTGAGAACACGGCCAGGTTGGCATCGGGCACCCCCACGCCCTGCGGCAGGGCAGCGTCCACAAGGTCACGACAGACGAGGGCGCGTACTATCAGTTC
>CALINZ010000292.1 GCA_938045085.1 uncultured Collinsella sp.
CGGGTGCCCTACCGGGAGTAGCCCCGACGGTTGACAAAACTATAGGAACACCCAACGACTACCCAACAACTACTAACTGCCGTCCCGACAACAAAAACGCCGCTGTTTTGGCAACGACAGCGAAAACCCGCCAGAGCGAGCAAGGTGCCTTGAAACGAGGCGGCATTGACCTTCTGGTCATGCCGCCGAAGTTGAAAGGCAGATTGCCGCTCTGGCGGGTTTGCAGCGTCGAGCCGTTACGCGGTTTGGTAAAACCGCGTAACTAAATCCGCTCCGCGATCTCGTGGATGAGGTAATCGGTCTTTTCCCAGCCCAGGCACGGGT
Organism: uncultured Collinsella sp.; assembly: GCA_938045085.1. Taxonomy (GTDB): domain Bacteria; phylum Actinomycetota; class Coriobacteriia; order Coriobacteriales; family Coriobacteriaceae; genus Collinsella. Next base: position 325 of record CALINZ010000292.1, read on the forward strand.
CGGTGATCGACTTGCCAAAGACACCGCCGTCGACCGGCTGGTTGCCGTCCTCCAGGTAGGACTCGATCATAAAGCCCTTGACCAGCTTGGAGATGGACTCGTTGCGGCGGCAGCTGTCGAGCACCTCCTTGCAAATGCGATACTGCTCCAGCGGACGCTTGCCCGAGTTGTCGTGGTTGCAGTCGATGACCGCTGCCGGATTGGCATAGCCGGCATGCTCGGTATAGCGTTCGGCCAGGCGTTCCAGGTGTTCGTAGTGGTAGTTGGGGTAGGTGCGCCCATCGAGACCGATGTAGCCACGCATAACGGCGTGTGCGAGCGGGTTGCCGTCGCACTCGACCTCCCAGTTGCGGAAGATGAAGCTCTGGTGCGCCTGGGCGGCGTAAATTGAGTTGAGCATAACGGTGGTAGAGCCGGCAGTGGGATTCTTCATGCCGACGGGTACCGAAATGCCGCTCGACACCAGACGGTGCTCCTGGTTCTCTACCGAGCGTGCGCCCACGGCGACATAGCTCAGCAGGTCAACGAGGTATTGGTAGTTGGACGGATAGAGCATCTCGTCGGCGGTGAAGAAGCCCGTTTCCTCAATAACGCGCAGGTGCATATGGCGGATGGCCTTGACGCCCTCGAGCAGGTCGTCGGGAGCCTCGGGGTTGGGGTTGTGCAGAAGACCCTTGTAACCGGTGCCCTTGGTGCGCGGCTTATTGGTGTAGACGCGCGGAATGATGATGAGCTTGTCCTTGACCTCTTCGGCGGTCTTGGCCAGTCGGTTCATATACTCGAGCACCGAATCCTCGCGGTCGGCAGAGCACGGGCCGATGATGAGCACCTTACGTGCGTCCTCGCCGGTAAAGACCTTGGCGACCTCGGAGTCGAATGCCTGTTTCTTAGCGGTAAGCTCGGCGGAAAGCGGCATTTCCTCGCGGATCTCCATGGGGATCGGCAGCCTGCGTTTGAATTCCATGGCCATAGGGGCCTCCTCAATCTATAGAAAGAGCAATAAGCGTATTCTCGAATGCTCGGCATTATCCGCTGTCGCACGCTAAAGTGCAAGCCCTTGCCACCCCGAAACCTGCCAAAAGGGACAGGTTTATTTTGGCAGGTTTTATATGGGGGAACGTCGGCGGATACCGGGAGGGAGTGGCGTCGCGCGGGACCCTAAGGCTATTGTCGGTTCCCCAGGAAACACCCTGTGGGCAAAAAATGCCAAATATGAGTACGGTTGCTAGCTTAGTAGCATATTGCCTTCGCAAAATAATAGACATAACAGCAAAATATGTTCATTAACGCAAACACATATAAGTCCGCTATAGGGCTGTTTGATCAATTTAGGGACGCGTGTAAGCCGTGAAAACGGCATTTGGGGCTGTTTTGGCTGTTACTAAAAGGGTAACAGTACTCATATTTGCCATTTTTTGCCCACGGGGCCTCGAAGGGGCTGTCAATCAGGTCCCAGGGGAGGCGGTTTGAGGGCCGCAGAGCAAAAACGGGGGCGCAGGTTGTCCTGCGCCCCCGTTCTCGGGCGTTATTCGTTCCCCGCGGCAGAATTTACGCCGCCTCGTCGAACTGCGAGTTGTACAGATCGGCGTAGAAGCCGCCCTGGGCGAGCAACTCGTCGTGCGTGCCCTTCTCGACGATATCGCCGTCGCGAATTACCAAAATCACGTCGGCGTTGCGGATCGTGGACAGGCGGTGCGCGATAACAAAGCTGGTACGGCCCTGCATCAGCGCATCCATGGCACGCTGAATAAGCTCCTCGGTACGAGTGTCAACGTTGGAGGTTGCCTCGTCCAGAATTAGCGCCGGGCGGTCGGCCAAAATGGCACGGGCAATGGTCACGAGCTGGCGCTGGCCCTGCGACAGGTTGGTGCCTTCCTCGTTGATCATAAAGTCGTAGCCGCCGGCGAGCGTATGGATAAAGTGATCGCAGCGTGCGGCGCGTGCAGCGGCTTCGACCTCGGCATCGCTTGCATCGGGGCGTCCGTAGCGGATGTTCTCGCGGATGGTGCCGTTAAACAGCCAGGTGTCCTGCAGCACCATGGCAAACTCGCCGCGCAGTGCCGCGCGGTCCCAGTCGCGCACATCGACGCCCTCGACACGCAGCGAGCCGCCGTCCACGTCGTAGAAGCGCTGCAGCAGCTTAATGAGCGTGGTCTTGCCGGCGCCGGTGGGGCCGACGATGGCGATGGTCTGGCCGGGCTGCGCCTCGCAGCTAAAGTCGTGGATGATGATCTTGTCGGGCGTGTAGCCAAACTTGACATGGTCAAACACCACGTGGCCGGGGCGCTTCTCGGGAATCTGCGCGTCGGCCTTCTGCTCCTCCTCGGGCGCGGCCAGGAACTCAAAGACGCGCTCGGTGGCGGCAGCCATCGACTGCATCGTGTTGCTCACGTTGCCCAGCTGCTGCACGGGTTGCGTAAAGTTGCGAACGTACTGGATAAAGCTCTGGATGTCGCCGGGCGTGGCATTGCCGGTCAGCGCGAGCTGCGCGCCCACCACGACGACGCCCACGTAGCCCATGTTGCCCACCAAGCTCATAAGCGGCATCATCAGGCCCGACAGGAACTGCGAGCGCCAGCCACTAATAAAGAGGCGGTCGTTTTGACGGTCGAACTCCTCGATTGAGGCCTCGGCGCGGTCGAACACCTGGATGACGTTCTGGCCGGCAAAGTCCTCCTCGATAATGCCGTTGACGGCGCCCAGAACCTGCTGTTGCTCGCGGAAGTACGGCTGCGAGAAGTGAATCATCACGGTCAAGATAATCGCGGCGGCCGGCAGCGTGAGCACGGTGACGCCGGTAAGCGGCAGGCTGATCGAAAGCATCATGACGAGCACGCCGATAATTTGCGTCACCGACGTGATGAGCTGCGTCACGCTCTGGTTGAGCGACTGACCCAGCGTATCGACGTCGTTGGTGATGCGGCTGAGTACGTCTCCCTTGCTGTGGCCGTTGAAGTAACTCATCGGCACGACGGCAATCTTGGCGGCGATTTCCTTGCGCATGCGGTAGCAGATCTTTTGCGTGACGCCGGTCATGAGCCAGCCCTGGACCAGGCTGCAGACAGAACTCGCCAGATACAGGCAGAGCAAAAAGCCGAGCGTCTTGGCGATCCAGTCAAAGTCAACGTCGCCGGTGCCGTTGACCTTGGCGACCAGGCCTTCGAACAGCTTGGTCGTAACCTGGCCGAGCACCTTGGGTCCCACAATGTTAAAGATGACCGAGCACACGGCAAAGGCGACGGCGGCAAACACGGCAATCTTGTGTTGGCCGATATAGCCGAGCAGCTGCCTCATGGTGCCCTTAAAGTCCTTGGCCTTTTCGCCGCGACGCATGCCGCCCATGCGGCCCATGGGACCACGCTGGCGGGTGGGCTTGGGAATCTGAGTCTTGGTCTCGTCTGCCATTAGCGCTCGCCTCCTTCCATGACGGCTGCAATTTCTTCTTGGGTAAGCCCCAGCTCCTCGGCGGAAAGCTGCGACTGTGCGATCTCCAGATACGCCGGGCAGCCGCGCAGCAGCTCCTCGTGCGTGCCGGTGCCCACTACGTGGCCGTCGTCGAGCACGATGATCTGGTCGGCGTGCATGATGGTCGCGATGCGCTGGGCCACGACCACGAGCGCGGCGTCGGTAACGTTTTTGGCCAGCTCTTCGCGCAGACGTGCGTCGGTCTTGTAGTCGAGGGCGCTAAACGAGTCATCGAACACCACGACCTCGGGCTTTTTGGCCAACGCGCGGGCGATGGCCAGGCGCTGGCGCTGACCGCCCGAAACATTGGAGCCGCCCTGGCTGATAGGGGAGTCGTACCCGTCCTCGCGCTCGGCGATAAAGTCCTCCGCCTGGGCGACGCGTGCTGCCTGGCGCATATCCTCGTCACTCACCATGTCGCCGGCAAACTTGAGGTTGCTCTCGACGGTACCCGAGAACAGACGACCCTGCTGCGGAATATAACCGATGCGGCGGCGCAGCTCGGAAAGGGTCATGTCGCGCACGTCGATGCCGTCGAGCGAAATGCTGCCGCCCGTGACGTCGTACAGGCGCGGAATGAGCTGCACAAGCGTGGACTTGCCCGAGCCCGTGGAGCCAATGATGCCGAGCATCTGGCCGGCATGCGTGGTGAAGTTCACGCCGCTAATGACGTCTGCACGGGCATCGGGATACTGGAAACTCACGTCACGGAAGGTGAGCTCGCCGCGCGGCGCGCTGGCAGCGGGCAGTTTGGGCGAGGTGGGGTCGTTGATGCTCGTGGGGCAGGTGATGACCTCTTCCACGCGCTCGGCTGCGACCTCGGCGCGGGGCAGGATGACCGAAACCATGGTGAGGATCATAAACGCCATGACGATCTGCATGGTGTAGGAGATAAACGCCATCATGTTGCCGACCTGCATCACGCCGTCGGACACGCCCTGCGCGCCAAACCAGACGATAAGCACGGTGATGCAGTTCATGACAAGCATCATGAGCGGCATCATAAAGCTCATGGCTCGGTTGGTGTAGAGCTGCGTGGTCATTAGGTCGAGCGAAGCCTTGTCAAAACGCTCGAGCTCATGCTCCTCGCGGTTGAACGAGCGGATGGGCATCAGGCCGTCGAGCAGCTCGCGGGCGGTAAGGTTCACGCGGTCCACAAAGCTCTGCATCTTTTTGAACTTGGGCATGGTGAGGCCCATAAGCACGCCGACGACGGCCGAGACCGCGATGATGGCCACGGCGATAGTCCACTCCAGGCCGGTGTGGTTGGCCAGGACACGCATGACGGCGACGATGCCCATGACGGGGGCCATCAGGCACATGCGGATAAACAGGGTTGCGGCCATCTGGATCTGCTGAATGTCGTTGGTGCAGCGGGTGATGAGCGAGGCCTGGCTAAACTTGCCCACTTCGGCCGGCGAGAAGTGCATAACCTTGTTGAAGGTCTCGCGGCGCAGGTCGCGGGCGATGGAGCAGGCGGTGCGCGAAGCCACGGCACCGGTCAGGATGGTGGCGACCAGCGAGATTAGGCACAGACCAAACATCGTGGTCGCCATGCGGCCCAGGTAGGCGTTCTGCACGTCGGCGGGGTCGATGCCCTGCGCCTTGTACTCGTCTTGCACATAGCTCACGGCGCGTTGAGTCACGATGGAGCCCGACATGGAGCCCATTTTGTCCGCCATTTGGTTGGCGCCCTCGACGAGCTTGCTTTGGTCTACCAGACCGCCCTTGACACCTAGGCGCAGGCTCTTCATGGTGATCTTGCCACCGTCGGCATCAATCTGTTTTTGCATGTTCTGCGCCGCAGCGGCCTTCTGCTGCATCTCGGCGAGTTGCTCGGGCGTCATCGCCGCCATCTGCTCGGGCGTGGGCATGGCCTGGGCGCCGCTGTTGTCTTTCTCACCGGACGTGCCCATCATGTCACCCATGGAGTTGGCGTCAATACCCTGGTTGAGCGAAAGGACGACGGTCTCGGGCAGACTCATGATATCGGCGAGCTTGCTGCCGTCGGCGCGCTCATCCTCGGTTCCCTTGTACGTGCGAATCCCGTTTTTGTCTGCCTTGCCAAACGCAGCTTCTACCGTCTTGGCGTCCTTGGCGCTCATAAAGAGTTCGAGGTCGTCGAGCGATTCGGCGCGGATGGTGTCGGGTACGGGCGACGCGATGCCGCCTTGCTGCACACCAACGTCGACGATGTCGCTCATATAGGTAGGCAGCGCCAGATCGGCGTTGCAGCTGATTACGATAAGTACGATAGCTGCGAACAGTGCCAGGATATGTTTTTTAAAGAGCTTGAGAATCCTCACTCGGCATCTCTCCTTTCTTGATTGCGGTCGATAATTTCGTTGGCACGTCTAAGAAGGCGCACCATCTCTTGGGTATCTGTTTCGCCAAGCTGCTCGAGGAAGGCCGCGGTGCGGTCCTCGAATTCCCGACGTTTGATTTCGATAACCTGGAATCCTTTGTCGGTCACCGTGACGTGTACGCGACGACGGTCGGTCTTTGAGTGCTCGCGCTCGACCCAGCCCTTGGCCTCGAGGGCGCGCAGGATATTGGCGATGCGGGCGCTCGAGACCCAGGCACGATCGGCGAGTTCGCTCGGCGTGAGCGAGCCGCCGGCGCGTATGAGGGCGCGCATGACGGCCATCTCGCCACCCAGAGCCTGGTCGGCAAAGCGCGAAACGCGCTGGTGCATGCTGCCAAACTCGGTAAAGAGCTGACGCCCAAGCTCATGGAAATCGGTATCTTCCACCGAAAACCCCTAACACTAGAAACTATTTTCGGTGAAAGATGATACCCGCGTATTCGGGTCTCATGCAGTGGGCAATATAAAGAGCGCATAAAGAGTAAAAAATTCAATCGCTGAAGCGTTTCAAAGAACTATTATGCCCGCGGTTAGGCGAGGGGTTGTCACCACCATGACGACTGGGACTCATTTATCGCCACGTGCGATGCTCCAACTTCCCGCAAGGAGACACCTGAATCAAGGGGGTTGGAGTCATGGCATTTGACTTCACGGGCAAAACCGCGATCGTTACCGGCGGCACTCAGGGCATTGGCCTCGAGATTGCCAAGGGCATCGTTGCGGGCGGCGGACACGTCGCGCTCATCGCAAGGAACGCTGCTAAGGGCGAGGCCGCGGTGGCCGAGCTTGGCGAGGGCAACAAGTTCTATCAGCTCGATGTCGCCGATGCACCCAAGGCGCGCGAGACCGTCGAGCAGATTTTTACGGACCTGCCGCAAACCAACATCCTGATCAACTGCGCTGGCGTCATCAGCACCAAGAAGTTCGACGAGATCGATGACACCGAGTGGCGTCGCACCATCGACATCAACCTCAACGGTACCTTCACTATGATGAACGCCGTGTACCCGCACTTTAAGGCGGCCCGTGCCGGTACTATCGTCAACGTGAGCTCTGTCGCTGGCAAGATCGGTGGCGGCCTGCTCGGCACCGCGGCCTACGCGAGCTCTAAGGCCGGTGTCAACGGCCTGACCAAGGCAGTCGCCAAGGAAGGCGGCAAGTTTGGCGTCCGCTGTAACGCCGTGTGCCCGTCGCTCACGTTGACCGATATGACCTCGATTCTCTCTGACGAGAACTCTCAGCGTATCATCAACGGTATTCCTCTGGGCCGCGCCGCCCAGGCCAGCGAGCCTGCGCAGATGGTGCTGTTCTTCGCTTCCGACCTCGCCAGCTTCGTGAACGGCGAGATCGGTGACTGCGACGGTGGCATCGTTCTGGACGGGTAATACTCCGCGACGATTATTCGGCGACGGCTCCTGCGACTCGGGACCGTCGCCTTCTTTCTGATATAGGCGCATGCGGCTACGATTCGCATGCATCCAAAGGAGATATATATGAGTGAATCGACTGCGGTGGAGGCGCCGGCGGCAAAGGAGCCGTTCTTTAAGATGTCCTCCATCCCGGGCGCCAATATCTTGGTGCCGCTTCTGTTGGGCTGTCTACTCAACACGCTATTCCCCGACCTGTTCAAAACGCTCGGCAGCTTTACGCTTGGCATGACCCAGCAGGGCGCTGGCCCGCTCGTGGGCGCTTTTTTGCTCATCGTCGGTACGACGATTTCGTTTAAGAGCGCTCCTGCCGCCGCTGCCCGCGGCGCCATCATCATCGCCGTCAAGCAGATCGTGGTCGTTGCCATGTCGCTGCTCATCCTTTATGTGTTCAACGACAACTTGTTTGGCATCTCTGCCATGGTGATGCTGGCGGCTTGCACCGGCGCCAACAACGCTATGTACGCTGGGCTGATGGGTACCATGGGCAACGAGGCTGAGCGTGGCGCTGTCGCCATCACCACGCTGGTTGTCGGCCCTCCGGTCACGATGATCGTGCTCGGCGCTGCCGGCCAGGCCCCGATCGGCTGGTCGCTCGTGGGCGCCATTCTGCCGATCGTCGTCGGCATTATTCTGGGTAACCTGTTCCCCAGCTTTAAGAAGATGATGGCACCGGCACTTTCCGCCATCATCGTGCTCGTCTTCTTTGCCATGGGCTCGACCATGACTTTTGGCCAGCTTATCAACGGCGGTCTTCCCGGCATCCTGCTCGGCGTGATCTGCTCGGTGATCTTTGCAATTCCCGTCATCGCGGTCGATAAGCTCACGGGTGGTACGGGTGTCGCAGGTGCGGCCATTTCGAGCTGCGCCGGAGCCAATGTGGCCACGCCTGCTGCCATGGCAAGCGTCAACGGGGCCATGTACGGCGGTGCGGTGCTCGCGACGGCTACGGCACAGGTTGCTGCCTGCGCAATCGTTACGGCTATTTTGACCCCGCTGGTCACCAGCTGGTGCTACAAGCATTTTGAGGGCCAGGGCAACGGCGATAGCAAGGCAACGGCCGACAAGGCCGCCGCAGCCGCCTAATGCCAAGCGGCAATCAAAGCTAAAAACTAGCCATGCCACAGGGCGGCCACGGGGGATTCCGTGGCCGCCCTGCAGTTTCTGTAGGGTCTCTGGGACACTTTACCCTGATAAAGCTGGCATAACAGCTAGAGCGAACGTCGTACAAAGGCAAGGAAAAATAACATACAAATCGGTGAACGGTAGTTGTTCGCGCTCGCGTTTCCTGCGGATTTGTAAAAAACGCCCTTATGATATAAAAAAAGAAACATATAACAGCCCAGATGGAGAGGGTCGCTATGTTATCCTTCTCAGACGGGTGAAATCTTGGGTTTTGGGTTGTAGTTCCAAGGTGGACAAACGTTTTCCCTGCACCAACGTGTGGTGAAGAACGGAAGAAGCCGGTAGTGCAAGCCGAAAATTCAAGAATTCAATAAGCAGCGGTGTGAGAGAGCGCCGCATTACACGTAACTAGGAGCGTGGTTACACAATGCAGGAGGCATGGGAAGGCTTCAAGGAAGGCATTTGGACGGGAGAGGTTGACGTCCGAGACTTCATCCAGAAGAACTACACCCCCTACGAGGGCGACGAGTCGTTCCTCGCCGGCCCGACCGAGCGTACCAAGGAGCTGTGGGGCGAGGTTCTCGACCTGCTGCTTAAGGAGCGCGAGCAGGGCGGTGTCCTCGATATGGACACCAAGACCGTCACGGGTATCGTGAGCCACCCCGCTGGCTACATCGATAACGCCCACCGCGAGAAGGAGACCATCGTCGGCCTCCAGACCGACAAGCCGCTCAAGCGCGCTCTGCACGTCAACGGCGGTATCCGCATCGCTTGCCAGGCTGCCAGCCAGCACGGCTATAAGGTCGACGAGAACGTTGTCGAGCGCTACACCTTCGAGCGCAAGACCCACAACGCTGGCGTCTTCGATGTCTACACCCCCGAGATGCGTGCTTGCCGCTCGGCTCACATCATCACCGGTCTGCCCGATGGCTATGGCCGCGGCCGCATCATCGGCGACTACCGTCGTGTCGCCCTGTACGGTGTCGACTACCTGATCAAGGACAAGGAGGCCCAGAAGGCTTCCACCCCGACGGTCATGACCGCCGACAACATCCGCGATCGCGAGGAGCTGCAGGAGCAGATCCGTGCCCTCGGCGAGCTCAAGATGATGGCCGAGACCTATGGTTTCGATATTTCCAACCCTGCTACCAACACGCAGGAGGCCATCCAGTGGATGTACTTCGCCTACCTCGCTGCCGTCAAGGAGCAGAACGGCGCCGCTATGTCCATCGGCCGTACCTCCACGTTCATCGACATCTACGCTGAGCGCGACCTTGCCAACGGTACCTTCACCGAGGAGCAGATCCAGGAGTTCGTGGATCACTTCATCATGAAGCTCCGCATGGTCAAGTTTGCCCGTACCCCCGAGTACCAGGCCCTGTTTACCGGCGATCCGCAGTGGGTCACCGAGTCCATCGGCGGCATGGGTGTTGACGGCCGTACGCTCGTTACCAAGATGAGCTACCGCTACCTGCACACGCTCGAGAACATGGGCACCAGCCCCGAGCCCAACATGACCGTTCTGTGGTCGACCCGTCTGCCCGAGAACTTCAAGAAGTTCTGCGCCAAGACTTCTGTCGCCAGCTCCTCGATCCAGTACGAGAACGACGACCTCATGCGCGTTTACCATGGCGACGACTACGGCATCGCCTGCTGCGTGTCCTCCATGCGCATCGGCAAGGAGATGCAGTTCTTCGGCGCCCGTGCCAACCTGGCCAAGTGCCTCCTGTACGCACTCAACGGCGGTGTTGACGAGGTCTCCAAGAAGCAGGTCGGCCCCAAGTATCGCGCCGTCGAGGGCGATACGCTCGATTACGACGACGTTGTGGCCAAGTACAACGACATGATGAAGTGGCTTGCTGGCGTGTACGTCAACTCGCTGAACATCATTCACTACATGCACGACAAGTATTGCTACGAGCGCATCCAGATGGCTCTGCACGACAAGCACGTGCACCGCTGGTTCGCTACGGGCATCGCTGGCCTTTCCGTCGTGGCTGACTCCCTGTCCGCCATCAAGTACGCCAAGGTCCACCCCGTCCGTGACGAGAACGGCATCATCGTCGACTTCGAGACCGAGGGCGAGTTCCCCAAGTACGGTAACGACGACGACCGCGTCGACCAGATCGCTCACGACGTTGTGCACCAGTTCATGGAGTACATCCGCATGAACGACACCTACCGCAACTCCGTGCCCACGACCTCGGTTCTGACCATTACCTCCAACGTCGTGTACGGTAAGAAGACCGGCTCCACGCCCGACGGCCGCAAGGCTGGCCAGCCGTTCGCCCCGGGTGCTAACCCCATGCACAAGCGCGATAGCCACGGCGCCATCGCTTCGCTGTCTTCGGTTTCCAAGCTCCCGTTCCGCGATGCTCAGGACGGCATCTCCAATACCTTCTCCATTATCCCGAGTGCGCTCGGCAAGGAGGACCAGGTGTTCTTTGGCGATATCGACCTTGATCAGCTGGGCGAGTAACTATTGTTAGTGCTATACTAACAATAACGATTACTGATTAGCGCGCCGGTTTCGGCCGGCGCCTATCGATCGAAGGAGACACATTATGAAGGTTTCTGAAGTTTCCGAGACTCAGGCCGATAACCTGGTCCACATGCTCGACGCTTACGCCGAGAAGGGTGGCCACCACCTGAACATCAACGTCTTCAACCGTGAGACGCTGCTCGACGCTCAGGCTCACCCCGAGAAGTACCCGCAGCTGACCATCCGCGTTTCCGGCTATGCCGTGAACTTCCACACGCTCACCAAGGAGCAGCAGGACGAGGTCATTTCGCGTACTTTCCACGACAAGTTCTAAAGGGTTCAACTCCTGTAGGATTACTGGGGCCGGTTTTGGGTTATTTTCCAAAACGTCCTCGGACATGCAAAGAGGCTCCGCTGCGCGCGTTGCGCGGCGGGGCCTCTTTGCGTCCTGCGGGATGTTTTGGAAAATAACCCAAAACCGGCCATGTGGGGTCCTTTGGAGTCACCCTTTAGGCGGAACTCTCCTAATTATTTGGATGAGTCGTTTACTTACTTGTACTGTTACCGTCTTCCCGCTCTTGTTGGGGTATGCTTTGTTCGTATGTAAACGTATGACATGTTGATGGGGGAGGGTGCTATGGCTCGCGAGGGCGCTCGTTCTAAGGATTCGGCTAAGCCTGGCATCAAGGAAGTTGCAGCGGTGGCGGGGGTTTCGCCTACTACGGTATCTCGCGTGCTTAATAATCGCGGCTATATTAGCCAAGAGACCCGCGATAAGGTCCATGCCGCGATGAAGCGCATCAACTATACGCCCAACGATATCGCCCGTGCCATGCTCAACGGTCGCCTGAATCTTATCGGTATGATCGTCCCCTATGTCAGCAGTCCGTTTCATGCCCAAGTGGTTCAAGTCATTGAGCATACCCTGGCCGAAAACGGTTTTAAGATGCTGCTGTGCAATAGCGCCAATCGACCCGAGCTTGAGCGCTCTTATATCGACATGCTTCGACGCAATATGGTTGATGGCGTCATCGTCAACTCGCTTAATATCGGTGCCGAGGCGTATGCCGAGATGGGCTTGAGTCTGGTTGGTATCGACTGCGACCTTGGCGAGGCCTCTGTTCAGATTGCGAGCGACAGCTATGGCATCGGCGAACTTGCCACGCGTCGCCTGATTGATGACGGGTGTTCGCGCATCTTGTGCCTGCGCAACAATAGCCGCATGCGCATGCCTGCCAATAAGCGTACCGATGCCTACCACGATGTTGTGGAGCAGGCCGGTTTGCCCGCGCTTGTCCGTGAGGTCGAGTTCGTTAAGTCCGATGACGAAAAGAGTGCGGTCGTTGCGAAGATCCTCGATGAGAACCCCGATATTGACGGCATCTTTGCGGGAGACGACACGATGGCGGCTATCTGTCTTAACGTGATGAAGCAGCGCGGCTTGAGCGCTCCGGACGATATTAAGGTCGTGGGCGCGGATGGCGCCCGCCGCACTATGACGTTTATGCCTGACTTAACAACCGTTCGTCAAGATATCGATCGCATCGGAGAGCTCGCGGCGCAATCCATCATCGCTCTTGTTAACGGTGAAAAGCCCGAATCGAATACCAAGCTCCCCGTTGAACTCATTGAGGGCAAAACCGCGTAGTTCATCCCGTGCCAAAAGAATTCCTCAAACGCCTCTGATGACCGTTCGCCGGCATATGTCAACCGTTTGCCGACGACTGGAACTGCGAAAAGACGTATTGGTGTGAAAACGTTTGACATATGAAAACGATTGACATATCTTGCAGTTGTACCGAGTTAGTATCACGTGGGAAGGAAGTCTCGGATGCACAAGGTGTATTACCAGCCTGAGGGAATTTGGGTGGGCGACATCATGCCGTACGGCGAGGATGGCACGTTCTATCTCTATCATCAGCGTGACACGCGAAACCCCGGACCTTTCGGAGAGCCGTTTGGCTGGGCACTCGCGACAACCAAGGACTTCGTCAATTACAAAGACTTTGGCGAGAGCCTTGAGCGTGGCGGCGACGAGGAAGTCGACCAGTATGTTTATGCCGGCACGGTGTTTAAGGTGGGCGACAAGTACCATGCGCTCTACACTGGTTGCAATCGCGATAAGGTCAAGGCACGCTTGATGAAGCAGGTTCTTCTTCACGCAACGAGTGACGACGCCGTCAAGTGGGAGAAGAACATCGCCGAGACGCTGCTTCCGCCCCAGGAAGGTTACGATGACCGCAACTGGCGCGATCCCTTTGTGCTTTGGGATGAGGAGAACGAAGAGTACATGCTCATCCTCGGCACGCGCGTGGGCGAGGACAAGCGTCTGATGACCGGGCGTCTGGTCAAGTTCACCTCCAAGGACCTGGATACCTGGGAGTTCCAGGGCGACTGGTGGAATCCGGGCCTTTACACCATGTTCGAGATGCCTGATCTCTTTAAGATGGGCGACTGGTGGTATCTGGTGTTCTCCGAGTACAGTGATGGCAACAAGACCCGTTACCGCATGTCTCGCTCCATCAACGGTCCTTGGATCACTCCTGCTGACGATTCATTCGATGGCCGCGCGTACTATGCCGCGCGTACCGCATTTGATGGCGAGCGCCGCGTTCTCTTTGGTTGGGTTCCTACGCGTGACGAGGGTGGCGATCCCAGCTCTTACCTGTGGGGTGGCACCTTTATGCCTCTCGAGATCGTTCAGCGTGCCGACGGAACGCTCGGCACCAAGCTCCCTGACAGCATGCTTGGCGCCTTTGGCGAGGCTAAGGCAGTTGAGGCCTTTGAGCTTTCCTGCGAGTCGGGCAAGGTCGAGCAGGTGCTCGCCGCGGATGCCGGTTCCACCTATATGCTCGATGCCGACATCGAGCTCGCCGGTGACGCTGCCGGCTTCTCGGTGAAGCTTGCCGAGGACGCCGAGTCCGGTCTTGCCTATGAGTTCCGCGCCAACCTGCGTGAGGGCAAGCTCGAGTTTACGGCGGCCCCCCAGTATCCGTGGTTCCAGGTCAACAACATGGGCCTCGAGCGTCCGTTGTTCTTTAAGGGCGAGGGCACTCATCATGTGCGCCTGGTCGTTGACGACGATATCGCGACCATCTTTGTCGATGATGTTGCGCTTAACGCGCGCTTCTGCAATAAGCAGGGCCAGGGTGTGGCACTGACGGTCACCGACGGTACGCTCAAGTGCGCAAATGCAACGATCGCGTCTCTGTAATGGCATCAAAACGTTTTATGATTTCGTAAGGGAATGGAGAGGAACATGGACTACAAAGTAGTGTCTCAGCAAGTCGTCGATAACGTCGGCGGTCTGGAGAACATCGAGGGCGCCACGCATTGCGTTACGCGTCTGCGTCTGGTGCTCAAGGATACGAGCAAGTACAACAAGGCCGAGCTCGAGAACATCGATGGCGTCAAGGGCGTGCTGTACAACAGCGGCCAGCTCATGATCATCTTCGGTACCGGTACCGTCAACAAGGTCTACGATGAGTTTATGGCTCTGACGGGCGTTAAGGAGATCAGCGCTTCCGAGGTCAAGGGCGCCGAGGCGGACAAGAAGGGCAAGTTCTTCTCGGTCCTCAAGGTATTCTCGGACATCTTTATTCCCATCATTCCCGCCTTCGTCGGCGCCGCTATCATCATCGGCCTTAAGTCGCTGATCGTTGCCAACGGCCTCTTTGGCATGGAGGGCAGCCTTGCCGATCACAGCGAGTTCCTCAAGAACCTCGCAAGCTTCTTTGCCATTATCGCCACCACGTTTGACTACCTGCCTGTCCTGGTTATGTACAGCGCGGTGAAGCGTTTTGGCGGTAACCCGATTCTGGGCATCCTCGTCGGTATCGTCATGGTTCACCCGAGCCTTATGAACCGCAACACGTTCGTTATGGACCCGACGGGTGCTGAGTACTGGAACTTTGGTCCGCTCTCCATTCCCATGGTTGCTTTCCAGGGTGGCGTGTTCCCTGCAATCCTGACTGCCTGGTTTATGGCCAAGGTCGAAAAGATTGCCCAGAAGTACATCCCCGAGGTCGTTTCGTTCGTCTTTGTCCCGACCGTTACCCTGATTCTTGCTAACGTCGCCCTGTTCACCGTGTTCGGCCCGCTCGGCAACCTGATCGGCGACGTCCTCGCCGGCGTAATCGATATCCTGTACAACAGGATGGGCGTCTTTGGTGCCTTTGTCTTCGCCGCGTTCCTGCAGCCGCTTGTCGTTACCGGTACGCATCAGTTCATCCAGGGTATCGAGGCAAACCTCGTTGCCACGACTGGCTTCAACTACATCCAGGCCATCTGGTCGGTTTCCATCATCGCCCAGGGCGGCGGCGCCATCGGCATGTACCTCATTCACAAGAAGCATTCCAAAGAGCGCAACATCTGCATGTCGTCCTTTATCCCGACGCTGGTCGGTATCTCCGAGCCCGCAATCTTTGCTGCAAACATGCGCTACTCGATCATCCCGTTCATCTGCGCTTGCATCGGTGCAGGCTGCGGCGGTGCCTTCGTGAAGCTCTTTGAGGTGCGCGCCATCGGTCAGGGTCTGACCGGCGTGCTTGGCCTGCTCATCGTCACGCCCGAGACGCTCGTGTGGTATGTGGCTGGCAATCTCATCGCCTTCATCGTGCCGATCGTCTTGATCTTTGCCTACAACAAGGCAAAGGGCGTGCCGACCACCGATGAAGAGGGCGCTGGCGCTGGCTTCGACGTTAGCTTCTAGTTGAGCCGTTCAACGTAATGTGCGGATAAGTCCATTTGGGGAAGGGCGTTCGGCTCGTGTGAGTCGAGCGTCCTTTCCCATAGACGAGAAAGTCAACGGCGATGTTTAATCAAAAAAATAAGGTGACACGCGCGGACTATGAGCAGTGGCGTGCCGGACAGGATGAGACGGCGGCTCGCATCGCATCCGACCCCGATAGACTTTTGTTCCATGTGGAGCCTGAGCTTGGCTGGCTCAACGACCCCAATGGTTTGGTTCAGATTGGTGATACGTATCACATCTATCATCAATACGATCCGTTCGATGCTGCGCATGGCGGTCCAGTGCTTTGGAACCATCTGACGACAAAGGATTTTGTGACGTACGAGAATCACGGCCCCGTGCTGTTCCCCGATTCCAATTTGGATTCGAGTGGAGCGTATTCTGGTTCTGCCTTTGTACGTGATGGCAAGATTCACTACTTCTATACCGGCAACGTTAAGCATTTTGACCGTGATGATTACGACTACGTGTTGACGGGCCGTGAGCAAAACCAAATTCATATGGTTGCCGAGAATCCCGACGAATTGGGCGAGAAGCGCATAGCTGTTGGGCCGGTCGATTACCCCGACGATATCGGTACGCACGTGCGCGACCCCAAGATCCTTGAACACGACGGTATCTACTACATGGTTCTCGGCGCTCGTACGAAAGACGATCGCGGGTGCGTGCTTGTCTATACCTCGCGTGATCTAGAGGACTGGGGCTATGCGACGCGCATTGAGCTGGGCGAGAAGTTTGGCTTTATGTGGGAGTGTCCTGATCTGTTTGAGCTCGATGGCGAGCTTATTCTCGTTTGCTGTCCGCAGGGCGTGCCCGCCGATGGCTGGCGTTACCGTAATCCGCATCAGTGCGTGTGGTTCTCCATCGAGGCCGATTGGGGGGCGCCGAGCTTTAAGATCGTCGGCCAGGGCATGCCTCCGATGGTTGATGCCGGTTTTGATTTCTATGCCCCGCAGTCCTTTGAGGACGCTGCGGGTCGGCGTTTGATGATCGGATGGTCGGGTTGCCCCGATGCGACGACAGAAAGCCCGACGGTGGCGCGCGGGTGGCAGTGCGCGCTGACGGTGCCGAGAGAGCTGAGCATGCGCGGCGGCAAGCTCTGCCAGTGGCCGGCGCACGAGATTGAGAGGATGCGCGGCGATTGCGTTCGTGCTGTAGGCGGTGAGACCGTTGAGGAGCCGGGACGCCTGTTTGATGTCGTGGTTTCCTGTGAGGGAGCCAAGATGATCGAGCTCGAAATCCGCAAGGGTGTCTTTGTGCGTTATACGGACGGGATGCTTACCCTCGATATGGGCGACGAAGGCTATGGACGCGACCAGAGGTCGATCGAGCTCGGCGAACTTCGCGACACTACGATGGTCGAGATTTTTGCCAACGGTGGCGAGGCGGCACTTACGAGCCGTACCTATTCGCCGGCGGTTCCGGCGATGGAGCTGCACGCCGAGGGTGCGGCGTCGATGGATTTCTACCGCCTCGCTCATTAACCGTGCATGGAGCACGATTGGACTTGTTGGGCGGAATGTGTCGCAGTTGCCGCGGCCAGCTACCGCTTATCGCGTATAGCGACCGTTTGCGGAATAAGTAACACTCCTTAATAAACCGTGTAGAATCTCAAATAAGCACGGAGTTTTCCAGGGAGACGCTGTCCTTTGTTGTGTGCAAGGGACGGCGTCTCTTTGGCGCTTGGAGGCCGTTCTACAGCAGGACGGTGGACGTGCGTCATATATTAAAAAACCAACGTCGAGATGGGTCGTGATAAGAATGGGCAAGTATGTAATCGTGGTTGAATCTGGTTCGGATGTGACGCCAGAGCTCTGCGAACGCTACGGCATCGTGCGCGTGCCCATGCATGTCACGATTGGCGACGAGACCGTCGAGGATGGCTCGATTGATCCGCTCGAGATTTACTCGCGCTGTAACGAGTTTGGCGTGATGCCCAAGACCAGTGGCTGTTCGCCAGCGGATTTTGCGCATGTGTACGACCGCATCCATGCCGAGCAACCCGACGCGACTATTTTGCATCTTGCATATTCCGAGGCCACGACCTGTTCGCATCAGTCCTCTAAGATTGCGGCCCAGGGGCGCGACTACGTGTTCTCCATGGACACACGCTTTGTCTCGGTGGGCCAGTCGCTCGTTGTCGTCGAGACCGCCAAATACATCGAGGCTCACCCCGATGTCACCGTCGACGAGATCTTTGCATTTACGAACTCCGTCATGGACCGCGTACTGTTGGGCTTTGTTCCTACCGACCTTGCCTTCCTTAAGGCAGGTGGCCGCTTGTCCAACGTCGCGTTCCTAGGCGCCCATCTGCTCAAGATTAAGCCCTGCATTGAGGTGACGGGCGGCAAGTTCGTGGCGACCAAGAAGTTCCGCGGTTCTATGCTTAAGTGCGCCCGTGCCTTTATTGATCACATGGTAGAGAAGGGCGAGATCGACTACTCGCATATTGGCCTGGCGTATTCGGTGGGTCTTTCCGAGGAGTTGCGCGACGACATGGAAGTCTATGCGCACGACCTGGGCTTTAAGGACATTACCTGGACTCAGGTCGGCGGCGTCATATCGAGCTATTGCGGCCCGACCGCCTTCGGCGCGGTGCTCACGCTCAAGGCGTAAAGGCCGCAGGCGAGCGTTCTTCAGCCTGACATCTCGACGTAGACCCCAGCCATGGTGATGGGGGATAGATTAAAACGTGCCATTCTAGCCCGAGACGTTTAAACGCAAGCACATGGGCTAGAATGGCTCTGGCATTTTAATTGGTTGCATCCAAGGAGAGGCAAGGTAGCGCGAATGGCAGAAATGACGCTTGAGGGTGTGGACGCTCGTCCCGAGGACTCTGCGTTTGCCCTTGGCCGCGTGCATTCGATCGAGACGATGGGGACGGTCGACGGACCCGGCATCCGCTTCGTAGTGTTTGTCCAAGGCTGCCCCATGCGCTGTGCGTATTGCCACAACCCCGATACCTGGTCGGTTAACGGCGGCACGATGGTGACCGTCGAGCACCTTATGGACGAGTTCCAGAGTAACCATGAGTTTTACCGCAGCGGTGGTATTACGGTGTCCGGCGGCGAGCCGCTCCTGCAGCCTGAGTTTTTGGCCGACCTGTTCCACGCCATGCACAATAACCACGATGGTCGTGTGCACACCTGCTTGGATAGCTGCGGCTATGCGTTCGATCCCGCGCATCCCGAGAAGTTCGATGCCGTGCTCAACGAGACCGACATGGTACTGCTCGATATTAAGCATGCCGACCCGGTCGAGCATAAAAAGCTGACTGGGTGCGATCCCGCACGCATTCTGGCGTTTGGCGATGAGCTTGCACGTCGCAAGATCAAGGTCGTTATCCGCCACGTGGTGGTGCCGGGCATTACCGACACGGTGGAGGAGTGCGAGAAGCTCGGTCGCCTCATCGCTCCATGGCACAACGTGGTGGGCCTGGAAATGCTGCCGTATCACACGATGGGTGTCGTCAAGTACGAGCAACTGGGCATTCCCTATAAGCTCGAGGGCGTGCCCCAGATGGATACCGCGCGCATGCCCGAGTTGCGTAATGCCGTTATGACCGGCATGAAAAAGCGCCGCGCGGAGCTAAAAAACGCCATCGGCTAGCAAGTCTTTTGCTCCTCTACGATACCCGCGCTGCGGTGGTCTAGCGACTTCGTATTGCGCGGTTGAGTCAAAATGCTGGTACCATACCGTGGATAGCAGTTTTCACGGGTTTGGGGGATGGTATGCCTACCATCGCAATCATCGGTGCACTCGAAAAAGAGGTTGCGCAGATTAAAGAAGAACTGAACGGCGCTCGTGTGGCACAAGAGGCGGGCTTGACCGTTGTCAACGGCGAGCTCGACGGTTTGTCCGTTGTTGCTACGACCGCTGGCATGGGAACCGTAAACGCCGCGGCGGCAACGCAGCATCTCATCAGCAAATATGCCCCGCAGGCCGTTGTGTTTTCGGGCATTGCGGGTGGCCTAAACCCTAAGCTCCATATTAACGACGTGGTTATAGGCAAGTGCCTGCGCTATCTCGATACTGACACGGCGCTCATCGCCGAGTCGGCGCCGGGACTCGAGGAGTTTGTCTCGACGCCGGCGTTGGCTGATGTTGCCGCCGCCGTGCTTGCCGAGCATGGATTTGTGGATGCCTCGGCGGATGAGAATTCTGCGGAGAAGGACCCCAAGCAGTTCCTGTGTGGCACTATCGCCACGGGTGACCGCTTTGTTACGGGTGACGCCATGCGTAACGCTGCGATTGAGGCCACGCATGCCGATTGCGTCGAGATGGAGGGCGCGGCAATTGCGCACATCGCGGCCAAGAATGGTGTCGATTGCCTGGTGCTGCGCGCTATCAGCGATAATTGTGACGAGGCATATGACGCGTTTTGCGAGCGCGAGTTCGATCTGGATGAGTACGCTCGCACCGCGAGCGGCATCACGCTTGACATCGTTCGTCGTATCGCCGCCGCGCAATAGCACACCCGTTTTGTAAAAATCTACGACCAAGGAGTATCCATGGCCGATTCCATTAACTATCAGCTTGCCAAGTTTGTTGCCAGCTACGGCAAGGTTTCGCAGATCCCCGAGTCCACCTGTCCCGAGGTGAGCTTTGTGGGCCGCTCCAATGTGGGCAAGTCGTCTATCATGAACAAACTCTTTGGCCGCAAGAACCTGGTCAAGGTTTCGAGCACGCCGGGCAAGACGAGCAACATCAATTTCTTCGAGGCCGACGACGTGCACTTTGTGGACCTGCCGGGCTACGGTTTCGCCCGTCGTTCCAAGGCCGAGCGCGACCGCTGGGCCGAGCTTATCGGCGACTTCTTCGACTCAGAGCGCAGCTTTAACCTGGTTGTGTCGCTGGTGGACATTCGCCACGACCCCAGTAAACTCGACCATGACATGATCGACTACCTGCAGGGCAACGAGTTCAACTTTATCGTCTGCCTCACCAAAGCCGACAAGCTCAGCCGCACCCAGCAGGCCCGCCAGGCAGCAGCCATCAAAAAACAGCTCAACGTTCCGGCCGAGAACGTGATCATCACAAGCTCCCAGACCGGTATCGGCATCGATGAACTAAAAAAGCGCATCGCCGAGGCCTGCCTCTAGCAAGTGCTCCTTACCAGCAAGAGCCCCTGCCAATAAAAATCAACTATCAGCTCGGCGCCCCTTCAAAGCGTGGGTCCCTGTAGACATCCTCAGCAAGGTAGGCGCAGGGACGGTCGGGATGTTCCCTCAAAATCATTCCGCAGCGCGAAGGCCCCTTGTCCGTCGCTCTGTAGGAGCAGGGCAAGGGGCCTTCATGCGCGAGGACGATTTTGAGGGAACATCCCGACCGTCCCGGACAGGTATATGGGGAGGATGTCTACAGGTACTCGATTTGAGCGCCCCCGGTGTCGCACGTCAGAATGTGCGTGTCACACTTGGGGAACTGCTCGCGCAGCTTGACCTGCAGGAACTTCGCCACGATGGTGTCGTCAGTCACGGCCATGAGGGTCGAGCCGGAGCCACTGATCCAGATGGTCTTGGCGCCTCCGTTAAGGCAGGTGTCGCGCACGGCGTTGTAGTCGGGGATGAGGCGGCGGCGATAGGGCTCCTGGATGCGGTCGTCGTTGGCGGCGGCAATCAGGTCGAGGTCACCAGTCTCCAGGCCGCGCGTCATGCCGGCGATGCGGCCCATTTGCCATACGGCGGTGGAGAGTGGAATCTCCTGTGGCACAACCTTGCGGGCCTCGCTCGTATGCACCTCGTAGGGCGGAATCACGGTAATAAAACGCAAGCGATCGCTCACCTCATAGCGCAGGCACTGGGGGAGCGAATCAGTCGGCGTAAAGGAGCAGACGGCGCCGCCCAGGATGGCGGGGGCGACGTTATCGGGATGGCCCTCGACCTCGGTGGCGATGCGGACGAGTTCGGCGCGGTCGACGGTGTGGCCTGTCAGCGCGGCGGCAGCCATGATGCCGGCGACGACGCAGGTGGAGCTGGAACCCAGGCCGCGGGCGACGGGCACGTCGGTCTGAATGTCGATAGCGACGGGGAAGGCCGGCTCGCCCCAGGCGGCCAGAGCATCGACAAAGCTCACATAGACCAGGTTATTCTCGTTTTGAAACTCCTCGGGGCAGCCCGTGATGGTGAGCTTGTCGGCACGCTCAAAGGTAAAGTGCGAGTAGAGGCTGACGGCCATGCCGAGGGTATCGTATCCAATGCCCAAGTTGGCGCTGGTTGCTGGGACGGTGATTTTGATCATGTGGGTCCTCCTGGGCGGGTCTGGCCGTTTAGTTCGCTGCTCGGGCAGTCCTGGCTCGCTCGGAAAGCACATTAAGTGCTTTCCGGCTCGTGCGGAATCTACGAAAACCTTGCGCCCGGCCTTCGGCGGCGCGGCC
>CALINZ010000293.1 GCA_938045085.1 uncultured Collinsella sp.
GAACGGCTTTGACGAGTGGTGGGAGACCATCAAGAACTACACTCCCGAATCCGTACAGGACATCACGGGTGTCGAGCCCGCGTTGATCCACCAAGCTGCCGAGATGTACGCCACGGCGAAGCCCTCTGCCATCATTGGCTGGGGTATGGGCGTATGCCAGCAGAAGCAGAACCTGAAGACGGTGCACACCATCGCCTCCATCGCCTGCGTTGCCGGCCAGATCGGCAAACCCAATTCCGGCCTCGCGCCCGTGCGTGGCCAGAATAACGTCCAGGGCTCCTGCGATATGGGTATGCTGCCCAACCTGTACCCTGGCTACCAAAAGGTCACCGACCCGGCAGTGCGTGCCAAGTTTGCCAAGGCTTGGGGCGTGCCCGAGGAAAAGCTCCCGCTCGAGGAGGGCTACAAGCTCACCGACCTGGGCCACCTGGTCGACGAGGGCAAGGTGCACTGCTTCTACAACTACGGCGAGGACCCGGTGCAGACCGAGCCCGATTCGGCCGGTATGCGCAAGACGCTCTCCGAGCTGGATCTGTTCATTTGCCAGGACATCTTTATGACGCAGACGACCATGCTCGCCGACGTCATCCTGCCTGCCACCTCTTGGGGCGAGCACGAGGGTGTCTTTACCGCATCCGACCGTAGCTTCCAGCACTTTGACGCGGCCGTTCCGCCCAAGGGCGAGTGCCGTCACGACTGGGAGATCTTCGCGGACCTGTCTACGCGTATGGGTTACCCCATGCACTACGACAACACCGAGCAGATCTGGAACGAGTGCATTAGCCTGTGCCCCAACTTTGTGGGCGCGACCTACGAGAAGATGGCTCCCGAGGGCGGCTACGCCCAGTGGCCGGTCAAGAGCACCGATGTGAACGACCACGGCACGCCCGACATGTTCGCTGGTGGCAAGTTCACCACCAAGGACGGCCGCGCCAACCTGATGGCGCACGACTGGGAGGCGCCCTCTGAGCTTCCCGACGATGAGTACCCGCTCATCCTGTGCACCGTCCGCGAGGTCGGCCACTACAGCTGCCGCTCGATGACCGGCAACTGCAAGACGCTGGCGCTGCTCGCCGACGAGCCCGGCTTTGTCCGCATGAATCCCGCGGACGCCGAGGCGCGCGGCATCAAGAACGGCGACATCGTCTCGATTCACAGCCGCCGCGGCCAGGTATACAGCCGCGCCGACGTGAGCGACCGCATCAATAAGGGCACGGTCTATATGACCTACCAGTGGTGGATCGGCAAGTGCAACGAGCTGACCATTCACAAGGTCGACCCGGTCTCGCATACGCCCGAGGACAAGTTCTCCGCCTGCCAGGTCGACGCTATCGCCGACCAGGTCTGGGCCGAGGGCGAGGTCGAGCGTCAGTACACCGAGCTCAAGCAGGCTCTGGTGGACGCCGCCGCTCCCCAGGACGTTGAGCCTGGCGCCGCCAAGTTCGACGACGAGACGCACGTGAATCAAATCGTGTAGTCCCGTTCTCGTTGGCTTTTTGGGCCGGGCGTCCCGTACGTTCGGGAGCCCGGCCCGTTATTTTGAAAGGAAGTGGGGATGAACCGCTTCATCGACATCAATCCGGAGAGGTGCATCGGCTGCGGAACATGCCAGTCTGCCTGCGCCGACGCCCACCGGATGCAGGGTCTTCAGGATACGCCGCGCCTGGCGCTCGTGAAGACCGGCGGTATTTCGGCCGCCCTTGCCTGCCACCATTGCGAGGGTGCCCCCTGCGCCGAGGTCTGCCCGGTGAATGCCATCGAGCACGATGGCGATCGCATCCACGTCAAGGAGCAGGAGTGCATCGGGTGCAGGCTGTGCGCCATTGCGTGCCCCTTCGGAGCCATCCATCCCGATGGCACGTCTATCGCCGGTGTCGCAGGCATGTGCGACCCGACGCCTTCGTATCCTAAGTCCCTGAGCAGCCTGCTTACGTGGGCTCCTGGCCAGTACACCTGCGCTGTCAAGTGCGACCTGTGTGCCTTCGATCCGGACGGCCCGCATTGTGTGGCGGCGTGCCCCACCAAGGCGCTGACCGTCATGGGCGGCGCGGCCGATCGCGAGCTCGACGAGGCCAAGCGCCTGCGCTCGATCGAAAACGGTCCGGCCGTCGATGTTACCGCTGTGGCCCAGGGCCTGTCCGAGAAAGCAGAAGGGAGCGTAAACAATGGATAGCATGACGCTGTTTATCGCATCGCTTGCCGTCTCGTGCATCGGTGCGCTCGCCTCGGTTCTGCTGATTAAGGCCGACAACGCCGCCAAGACCGCCGGCTGCCTGATCGGCGCCGTCGCGGCCGTGCTGTCGTTCATCGCGGGCCTCGAGGCCGTGCTTGGCGACGTTTCGTCCCTCAACACGGTCTTCTTTTTCCCGTTCGCCCGTCTCGAGCTCTTGCTCAACGGCCTTGCGGGCCTGATCGTGGTCCTCATCTCAATCCTCGCCTTTGCGGGCTTCATCTACGGTCTGTCCTACTTCGATGAGTACCCGGGCAAGGTCGGGCGCGCCGGTTTCTTCATGAACACCTTCGTCGCCTCGATGATGCTAGTCATCACCGCCGACAACGTGTTCTGGTTCCTGGTCGCCTTTGAGCTCATGTCCCTTACGAGCTACTTCCTTGTCGTTATCGAGGAGAACAAGAACTCCATTAGGGGCGGTTGGCTCTACTTCGTCATCGCGCACGTGGGCTTTGTCCTTATCATGGCGAGCTTCCTGCTCATGACCAACGGCGTGGGCGGTTCCTTCAGCTTCAGTGATTTCCGTACGCATGACTTTGGACCCGCCGTCTCCTCCGCGTGCTTCGTCCTCGCGTTCTTCGGATTCGGCGCAAAGGCCGGTATCATCCCGCTGCACTCCTGGCTGCCCCAGGCGCACCCCGAGGCGCCGTCCAACGTGTCCGCCCTCATGTCCGGCGGCATGATCAAGATCGGCATCCTGGGAATCCTCAAGGTCGGTCTCGACCTGCTCGCGGGTTCGGGCGTCCAGCTCTGGTGGGGCCTCATGGTCCTGGTCTTCGGATCCATCTCGTCGGTCTTGGGCGTCGTCTACGCCCTCCACGAGCACGACATTAAGCGCCTGCTGGCCTACCACTCCGTCGAGAACATCGGCATCATCTTGCTCGGTGTCGGCGCGTCCATGACGGCGCACGCCCTGGGCAACGACGTCATCGCGACGATCGCGCTCATGGCCGCCCTCTACCACACGCTCAACCACGCCATGTTCAAGGGCGAGCTGTTCCTCGGCGCGGGCTCCCTGCTCTATGCCACGGGTACGCGCAACATGGAGAAGATGGGCGGCCTGTTCCGCCGTATGCCGGTCACGGCCGTCTGCTTCCTCATCGGTGCCCTTGCCATCTCGGCTATCCCGCCGCTCAACGGCTTCGTTTCCGAGTGGTTCACCTACCAGTCCCTGTTCAACATCTCGACGCTCTCCGACCCGGTCGTCATGGTGTTCGCCGTCGCCTCCGCGGCCGCCCTCGCCATCACCGGTGCCCTGGCCGTCACGTGCTTCGTGAAGGCCTACGGCGTCTCGTTCGCGAGCAGCCCTCGTTCCCAGGAGGCCGCGAACGCCAAGGAGTCCCCGGCTCCGATGTTGTTCTCGCAGATGCTCCTCGCGGCCATCTGCGTGGTGCTGGGAATCGGCTCTCCCGTCATCGCCCCGGTTCTGGGCGACGTCGCCCAGAGCGTGCTTGCCGGCTCTGCAGTCACAGCCACCTCGGGCGTGTCTCTGGTGAACGAGATTTCCGGTGCCGCCACCTCCACCCCCGCGATCGCCATCGCGCTCGTGGTCCTCACCGGCCTCGCGTTCGTGTTGAGGTCCTGCCTCGGCACCAAGGCCCCCGCTAAGAAGACCGACCCTTGGGCGTGCGGCTACGAGCCCAACGAGCACATGCCCGTCGTCGCCACGAGCTTCGCGTC